>JALWZX010000024.1 GCA_027002375.1 candidate division WWE3 bacterium
GAATGAAATATAATGATGAAATTGTGATATTTTTTTTACATATTTCATATTTAAACTCGGTGCGTGCACAACACCGAGTTACTGTTCTAATTACATATATTCACTATGCCAAGCCCTAATCATTCAGGTGGGCGCGAAGATAGACGAATCATTAGATTTCGTGCAACATAGAGGCATAGGAAGCTCCCGACATTAGTCGGGAGAGCTTCACTTTCATTCACTAGTTTCAGTTCCCGTTATTAGGAAATCATATACAGCCTGTTGCCCATCATTTGAATCTGATACACCAGTACCATCAAACTTCATTACAAAGCCCCTTGTCTCGTTTGGGCTTATACTGCCAAGGGCAAACGTATCGTTTCTCATTCTTAAAATAGTATCGTAGCCATATGACGTGCCAGTTTCACCTGCGTCTACAACACCATTACTATTAGTATCGTTCCATTCTAAAACTTCCACATAAAGATCATCTCTCAAAACATCTGGATCGCTAACATAATCAACCTTACTTACCAAATCCATTGCATTAGAGCCCTTATTGTATACCTTTATTGCAAACTGATCTGACCACTCTTGCGTAATACCCTCAAAAGCCGGACCATCTACCGAATCAACCAAATTGGAATCTGTAGCAGAAACACTAGAATCTGCTAATATTTTAAGTGCGGTATTTGCTGGCTCTTCATCGCCACCGCCAGTAGTTTCACCAACTGAAAAAGACGTACCAGCAACTTTAACAGTCTCTTCTAATACTGCCGAAGTAGCTTGTACTATAGAGCTAACAGAAAACAATATCAAAAACACACTTAAAATTCCCCTATATAAATATCTATTTCTTAAAATTAATTTTATATTCATTGTTCTCACCCCCTTGGATAAATTAATTAACTACATATATGTTATCTAAATGCTATATACAAAAATGGGTCAAAATTTTTAAATGAATATTAAAACGGTTTAACAAGAAAGAAAAAGAAAAAAAGCACGCCTTTGGCGTGCCCTTTAAATCAACCACAAATAGCTCAAACAATAGTGAAACACACAACTGAAGTCTAGGCTTTTCTATGCCAAGGTTACAGCAATCTGTCGATCTGTCTATACGATCTTCGTCAGATTGAGACTTCGGCGTATTCTCAACACCTACTATAATTGCAACTAAAACACTTAACACAGCCTTCTGTATCAACAAGTGTCATGTTTCCACATTCTGGACATACAGATGCATTTTTAAATATTGCACTTTTTTGTTGCAAGTTATTGTCGGCATTCTGATGGTCATGGTTAGATCCTTTATCTTTATTAGGTTCTTTGTAATTATCTTTTTTACTGCTAAACAATGACTCTTGCTTATAAGTGTTTTTATCATGTAAAACAGCTATGTCATTCTCATCTAATTTCTTACTTAACTCTAATTCGTCGAGCAAAACCTTGCCAACCGCATCCGGAATACTGCTTACCCTGTTAATTCCAAAACCTAAACTAGTTGCACCCCCTATACCCTTTAATTGATATGCTACCTCTTCTAATGCAGCATTTGGAGAATCAGCACTTCTAAGCCAACCACTAATTAAACGGCCTAATGCTTCTGACAATGCTGCTGTATCACTACCACTTTTACCCATATTTATAAAAACTTCGAATGGTGCTTTACCAGTCTTACCATTTCTGTTTACTGTGATATACGCTTTACCTACTGGTGTTTGTACTTCGTGGGTTCTACCAATTACAACTTGAGGCCTTGGTCTCTTAATGTCATCACCAACACCAACATCTACTATATTTGATTCATTCACAACAATATCGTTTGCCCTTGTTTCTTGTGTTTTGTTATCTTTAGTAGATTTCGTTTCTAACACCACTTCATCTCTAGAACCCGTAACATAAACTGTTAATCCTTTACATCCTAAGGACCATGCCATTTTATAAGCATTTCTAATATCGTCTAGCGTTGCATCTTCAGGAAAATTACAAGTCTTAGATATAGAGTTATCTACAAATCTTTGAATTGCAGCCTGCATTTTAACATGTTCTTCTGGTTTTATGTCTAATGACACCACAAATGTATTTTTTATATCTTCTGGAAGCTCAGGAACATCTTTTAATGTACCATTTTCTATTACCTCCGTTATAATTTCTTCCTTAACATCATCCTTTAAGTTTAATTTATCTAGTTTATCTTTAAATGATGGGCTAACATATGTTAATTGAAGGTTCTCATCTTGACCAGCCGCTTGGTATACGTTTCTATAATATGCTAAGGCAAAAACTGGTTCACAACCGTATCCTTCAGTACCAAAGACAGTAGCAGTTGTACCTGTTGGTGCAACCGTAAGCTGAGCTGCATTTCTTATACCAGACCTCAATAATCTATTTTTAAACTTGTTCCAATTTATGTTTGGTCTTTTTAAATCTAATTTATACTCAACCATTGATTTAGGTATCTGCCACCTAAAATTTTTAGGGTTATATATACTCTCTTTGATTCCTGGAAATGCACCTTTTTCTTCTGCTAGTTTTACACTTGTTAACATTGCATGATATTTAACAAACTCAGTTAACTGTGAAGCTAAATCAAGACTTTCTTCACTTCCATATCTAATACCTAATTTATACATCACATCTGCTAGTCCCATATATCCAAAACCGATTCGTCTATTTTTCATTGCTGCTTTTTTCAGCTCTGGAACAGATGGAACATATGTGTTCATATCAACAACATCATCTAGAAATCTTACACCAAGTTCTATGCTTTCTTTTAAATGTTCCCAATCGATCCCTTTAGCGTCAACTGATTCTGCTAAATTAACGTGACCTAAACAACAATTTTCGTACGGGCCCAACCATTGTTCACCACAAGGATTTGTTGCTTCTAGTTCATATTGGTCAGGTACTGGATTGGTTCTATTAGCTTCATCTATGAACAAAATACCTGGTTCACCATTCTTATATGCATATTTAACTATTTCATCGAAAATTTCGCGAGCTTTTACTGTTTTCCAAACTTTTTTATTTCTAGGGTTAATTAAATCAAAGTCATCATCGTTCTCTACTGCCCTCATAAATTCATCTGTTATTGCAACTGATATATTAAAATTTGTTAATTCGCCCTCAATAGCTTTTGCCCTAATAAAATCTAATATATCAGGATGGTCAACACGTAATACCGCCATATTTGCACCACGTCTGGCTCCACCTTGTGCTATTTGTCCAAACGCTGCGTCATAAGACTTCATAAAGCTAACTGGACCACTCGCTTTTCCATTACTTCTAGAAACTGTATCTCCTTTTGGTCTTATCTTTGAAAAGGAGAAACCATTGCCACCCCCTGTTTGTTGAATTAAAGCAGCATTTCTTAATGTTGAATATATTCCATCCGACTCCTTACCTAAGTCATCAGAAATTGGCAAAACAAAACAGGCAGCTAATTGCCCTAGAGGTGTATCAGCACCTGTCCATGTAGGCGAATTAGGAATAAATCTTTTTGACCCTAGTAGATTGTAGAAATACTTAGCATACTCATTTTTTAACTTTTTTGTTTTTTCAGCCTTTGCAACATGACTTGCAACACGCATAAATGCTTCCTCTACTGTTTCATTAACATTTCCATCTTCATCACGCGTACAATATCGTCTAGTAAAAACTTCTTTTGCGTTTTCTTCCAAATTTATTGTTGTAACATTTTTTAATGTTTTATACTTTGGTTTAGTAGCCGTATCGCTACGGCTTTTGTTTTTTTTTGTGCGAGGCATAATTTTTTATTTTTCTGTCCTTAAATTATTTAACTAAATATAACCAAATACAAATAGATACATGTTGGCTATATCAATCATCATAGATATAGTCATAGTCATAAGCACTATCATCGTGATTCTGCATTGGTTATGATAAATCAAATCATTATCACATAGTAAAATTTCAATATTTAATCTAATTTGTCTAATTCATTCTTAAATTCATCGACATCATTAAAGTCTAAAAACACACTGGCAAACCTCATATATGCGACCTTATCGACATGTTCTAATCTAGTTAAAACCATTCTACCTATATCACTTGCAGAAACTTTATTTGATTTTCTGTTCATTATTCGCATTTCTATATCATCTATTATTTGTTCAATTTCTTCATCGGGTATTCTTTTTTCGGCAGATATTCTAATTCCTCTTGTCAATTTTTCTCTATCGTAGTCTTGCATTGACCCATCTTTTTTTATAATTTTTATTTTTATATCTTCAATTCTTTCATATGTTGTAAATCGCTTCTTGCACCTTAGACATTCACGTCTTCTTCTCGAAACTGGTTCATCTTCAAGATCTCTTTTGTCAATGACCTTTGTTTCCTTGTGTTTACAATATGGACAAAACATATATATCAAATAAAACTACTTAATACACCAACAGTCTCACACAATGATTATACCACAATATATAGTGTGATAGACATCATCTTGGCACAATCTATTGTGTTTCACAATGACCTGTTATTGTAACTATGGGGTGCAAACTATACTCTGTATTGGTTGGTACATTTTAGGTCGAAGTGCCCCACCCAGCAAAATTAGCAACAACTAATTCATTCTGTTTCTGATATCTTCTGAATTTATGTTTGTTTACTTCTTCCTCCATAGCTTCTGCAGGTGTTTTCCATCCTAAACACTTCATTGGTCTGTTATTCAATTGATTCTCTATGTATTGTATTTGTTCATCTGTGTATTTACCAATATTGTCACCTTTAGGTATGTATCTTCTTATTTCTTTGATTGTCCTTTCAACAGTACCTTTTTCCCAAGGGTGATATGCTCCACAGAAGAACCAATCAACATTACATTCTTCAGATATCTCAACATGCTTTGTGTTCTCTTTTCCATTATCTGATGTGATACTCCTTGTTATCGGTTTACTTGACTTTTGAACAGACTTTAACACTTTTATACTATTTGTTAATGCTTTTTTCTTGCTTTTCGCTGTTTTATCTTTCATCTTTGATAATTTTGCGTATCTAGTCTTTCTTTCGGCCTCTATTGATAAAGTAGTTTTATATCCACGGCCACTTTCCATATTATCTGTTTCAATATGACCAACCTGTGTTCTTTTATTTGCCTTAGTAGATCTCTTATCGATGCTAACGGCATTTGGTATAGGTGATTTAAATTCAGATTTATTAATACCCCGTTTCGATTTTTTACGTTTTGGTCTTCTATTAGGTAAATATTCCCACAGTTTGTGCTTTTTTCCTTTGCCGTATATGTATTGATATATTGCTTCAGTTGATATATACATTTCAGGGTGAAATGTCCTTAATCTACCTGATATTTGCTCTGGAGACCATCTATTATTCCTTATTTTATCCATTACATACATGTATGTATCTAATCTTTTAAGTGATGCCTTAGGTCGTTGTTCTGTCGCTCTTTTTATTGCAATCTCATTAGCTTTACAAGGTATATATGGCTTACCAGCATATCTATTTCTTTTGTATTCTCTTGATATTGTTCTATGGTCACAATTTAAAACCTTAGCGATGTACCTAAAAGATTTATTTTGTTCTTTTAGTGCATAAAGAATTTCACGTTCTTCTAAACTCAAATGTTTATACTTTTTTGACATTTATTGCACCTCCTTTGGTATTTTATTTTACCAAAGTGGGGCACTTCGTTTTGGAACCTATGACAGAAATGCCTGAAATAATAATAAGAGCACCAAATGCAAACGAAGAATTTGACAGACTTATATATGTTCTAAAACAAGCACATTTTTACCGAGAGAATGGGTACACTTTCACTATACCAAATGAAAATATTTTTGTTAAATTATCTGACAAATCACCAAATCTCGATAATGTTGATTGGACACCAATAAAGAAATATTTTATTGAAAATGTATATGATAAATCCTTTTTTGAAAAAGGAATATCTGAACTTGAAAGTGTCAGAGAATTAATAGAAAGTTCATTAACAACATTAGTTGATTTTCATAATAAATGGGGCTTTGTTTTATTTGACAAATATCAAATTGTCTTAACAAGATATGGTCCAGGTGGCTCATATAAATCTAAAGAAGGGCTTGTAATAGTCGTTGTTAATGAAAAATGGAAATACTAAAAGAAAACCTATACAGCGAGCTCCTATACATGAATTAGTACATATAGGTATAGAAGAACCAATTGTTAAAAGATTTAGCTTAACACACAGTGAAAAAGAAAGAATTGTTGATAAAATTTGCATGTTAAAGTTTAAAAAAGAAATGCCAAAATATTATATCAGAAAATTGTGGGATATTAGAGTAGATAAATTTGTTACTAAAGAAACACTTGATATGGATTTGGTAAAAGCTATAAGTGGTTATGTAAAGAATTATCCGAGATAATAAAAATGGGTCTAGGGTACTTTAGCACATAGTATGTGCTAGAATACTAAGCAATGAAGCTAAAAAACAAGTATGTAAATCGTACGCACATTTCTGAACGTAAATTTAGAGAAAT
>JALWZX010000025.1 GCA_027002375.1 candidate division WWE3 bacterium
AGTATATACAGTAGATAATGGAGAAGAGTTTGGTGGGAAGTCTTGGATGAAGGTAAAAGAATTGAAGAAGTTACTATCAGGATTTGGAGTAAAATTAATACAGAACAGGAAAGGACATTGTGAAGAGAATGCATTTGTAGAAAGGTCACATAGAACAGATGATGATGAATTTTACATACCAAGAATAGGCAAGATACATAACAGGGAAGAATTTTTTACAGAAGCATTAAATTACATATATTACTATAATAATGTAAGAAGACATTCAAGTTTAGGAAATATACCACCATATGAATATTTGAAAAGACAAGAAATACAATTAGATGATAGAATACGAATAGTACCACCAATAATTTTAGACAAAGTTTCTGTTGAGCTAGGCAGATGGAGTGGATATGAAATTATATCTAAAACTGTGAACCATGTGCTGGCTCAGAACCTTTTTATCATCGTAACTGTTCGAAAAATTGTGGGGAAGAATATTGGGAATGGGTAGGAAGTGGGTAAGTAATATATTTGTTTAGATAAAATTGAAATAATCTTGAGAAATTTTATCTTGTGTAATAGCTATAAAATTTCTAAAGTAGTTTAAACAACCCTCTCTACTTTTAAAACCTCTTGTTAATTTGTATCTTTGTTTAACTTCAATAAAATTACGTTCACTAATATTATTTGTAAAAGGAATATCTTCAGAGTGTTGATAAGTACAGTATTTGTTGTAATTGATATACATATCACGTAATAAATTACCTAGATTTTTTTCATATTTATAGTCAATATGAGCTTGCCGTAACCATCCTAGTTCAGTAGTTGGAAAGTTTTCAGCAAGTATGAAGTTTATTCTTTTAATAATTTTCTGTATATGAATAGGCGGGGGATTAGCTAAACCATTTAAATATTTATTAAGTCTCTTTCTAATATTCTTTTTAACATGTGCACCACATAAAGCATGTTTTATCCTATGGCGTGAAAGTTTGTTACGATACTCATATACTCCATTCAGAGTATCAACTACGTTATTGATAGTTGTATTGCCATCAGTAACTATTGCATGAAGATTGTTCAAATTTAGATGTTTTGCTAATGTATAAAACATATCTACAACCTCTTGTTCATTTCTTTCATCAACTAAGTCAATAGCAATAGTAAGACCATCACGACCATCATTGATGAAAGTAATGCAGGCTTTTTCTCCTTTAATCTTTACGTAAGTACCATCTTCACATACTACCTCTGGTGCAGACCTACCAGATGTAAATATATTGTTAAATTTGAAATACTGTCCACTACGTTGGAAATCATTCCATAGAGTTGATTTAACTGCTTGTTTTCGAAGGGTAATTGCATAAAGTAGTAATGATACTTTATCAAAAGATAAACCAAATGAATAAAGTAGTATACCAAGAAACACCATATGGGATGTTCTACCAGAATATCGTCTAACACCGTCAGCATAAATATACCAAGTATGATTACATGAAGTACACTTCATACGTAATTGTTCAACATATTCTATTTTAGGGTCAGAAATATGACGAACAAATCTTGCATGGATATGTGCTTTAGAATTACATTTAGGGCAGATTCTAGAAATTTTTTTAATGTCAATAGTTGACTTTGTAGGGTTAGGTAGTGTAATTTTAATCATAGAAAGGCAGTTTAATAGTTAATTTTCTATCATTTTCTGCCTTTCTATCTTTTTATGCAAGTATTTTTTTTCTTTTCACACAATTTTTTGAACAGTTACAAGTGACTCAATATTGGTCATTTGCTTCCAGGGATGATATAATTATCATGTTTAAATCAAATGCGGGATCGTCTAATGGT
>JALWZX010000026.1 GCA_027002375.1 candidate division WWE3 bacterium
TATCACTTTGATCTATCCAATATGGTTGATTACTTGCGTTTACTGATAGTATTTGGTCTTGTGTTCCTTGTGCTGTTGATTGTATTGCACTTGTTCCGTTTCCATACAATACTCCGTTTTGTGTTAATGTACCTACACCTATACCTCCATGTATTACTGATAAATAATTTGAATCAACACCCCACCCAGAAGCACCATTAATATATGGAACTCCAACAGATGAAGAAGTATCCAACCCAGTTCCCCCTCTGTTAGTTGGTAACGTCGATTCTATACTCCACGTACCATTCGTAACCAAGGGAACTCCATTGTCATTACCATTGCCGGCAGATGTATCTAATCCCGTTCCACCGTTAGTAGCAGCAACCTGATTAGATAAATCTGTAGATGCATCAACATATCCAAGTATTATCTGTTGATCATTGAGTGATAAATAAGAATGATTTGTAGTATCTAAAGTTACAGGATCATGTGTCGCACCAGTCAAGTTGTTGTCTAAATCATTCAAAACCTGTTGAACCGTTGTTCCGTCACTGTTAGCAAACTCATCAAATACACCAATCTTTGTAGCACCAGAATCAGAATTATCATTACCAGTTGAATCTAGTCTCACACCATCTATAGAGATATAACCACTACCAGAATCGGCGACAGATAAGTTTTTAACACTTCCAACTGAACCAGCATTTATATCGATACCATTAATTGTAGAAGTTGTAGGAGCACTAATTGTTCCCGTAGTTGTAAATGAACCATTAACAGTTAAAGCAGAATTAGCTAATGAAAGTAAGTCAGAATCAACACCTGCCACACCTATAGTGTTCCCATCTAGTGATACATTGTCGACATTTAATATTCCAGAACTATCGAATGTAACAAAATCAGAACCACCAGATTGAACTTTAAAGCCACCCGTACCATTTAAATTGAAAGCGCCTTGATTAGCACCAAAATTTACTAACCAACTACCATTTAAATCATTATCGTTATCATAGATCATTGCTTCAACATCAGATTCTGACAGTTGGGTATTAGTATCTTGTTGCGTTAAGTCTACCCAGTTCGTTCCATCATATACCCACAATTTTTGGTTGCTAGAATCATAATACACGCGGCCCTCTGTGTTCGTTACACTTGTTTTAGGCGTAAATAACACATCATCAAACTGAACTGAAGACGATGGCGTTAACGCCTGTTGCATTTGATACAACTCAACTTGCCCCTGACCAGTACCTGTGCCAGTTTGTATTGACGCAAATATTGGCGTTGCACTAGTATCTATTTTTTGTGGAAGTGATAGCGTAATGTCATTTGCATTGTTCGTCACAACCACTTCATCTGCAGTTCCTTGTAACAACTTAGGAGTTGGATCAGCGCCCGTGACACCAACCAACAATTCACCATCATTTAATGGGGTAACAGCGCCAACAGGCGACGCACCTTGACCAACCAAAACACCATGTTGAGTTAAATTATTAACACCAGTACCACCCTGGCTTACTGGTAACTGATCGACGCCTGCCAAAGTATTCGAATCCGCCCAATATGCAACTTGATTCGCTATTGGCGCTGTAGTTGTCGACCTTAAAGTTAATACACCATTTTGATTCGGTATATAAACATCAGCATCAGCAGTTGGATCTATCGACGTTAATCTAGTTTCGAAACTGTCAGATGTATTAGTTCCAGTAAACCACAATGAATTACCAGCAGAACCAGAAGATGTAAACGCGTCACCAGATGTAACATCTCCAACACTTGCGACACCTAACGAACTAATATCAGTACATGTCCAATAATTGTTTCCGTTGTCCCATGCCAGCATTTGGCCATCTGTACAACCTGACAACAGACTTAATCCATCAGAATCTGATTCTAAACCAGTAAATGAATTAGATAGTTTTGTGGTTTGTGGGGAACTCGCAAGTTTGACTTCCACATTATCAGTATTAATTTGTAAGCCATTACCTACATTTACATCTAAGTTAAGCACACCCGTCGCACCACCACCTGACAATCCGTCACCCGCAGTAACACCTGTTGTCGCGTAACTAGAAACATTGTTAGAATCGACCAATGTACCAGTACGATCATCTAACAAATTAAGTTCGTTCACATCAATCACAGCACCATTTAATATGTTTAGTTCATTAGCAGACGGCGTAACTTGCACACCATTAATAGCCCATGTACCAGTTAAATCTAAATCACCAGAATATGCCAAAGAATTAGCCAATTCGGCATCATCAACAACATTGTCAGATAGATACAAAGCACCAGTAGCGTTTAATGTTGCGTCACCAGAGATTGTTTTATTTATCCAATCTGACGATGTGTCATCATAAATTAATACCTGCCCTGATGCGGGGGAACTCACAGATGTATCAGTAAGCTCAGCCAATTGATCGTATTTCGCAACCTCTGTGTCTACATAATTCTTCGTAGAAGCATGTAATGCATTCGTAGGATCAGCGCTTAAAGTTAAATAGCCTGTCATTGTATCACCAGTTACATTTACATATCTGTTATCACTTTGTAATCTAGTTAATAAGTCTGTATCGTCTGTACCATCCAAATAATTCTCAGCCGTTAAATCAGCATACGCACTATAGTAGTCTGTACCAAGAGTACCCGCGTTTATATTAGAAGCGTTTTGATAAAAGCTTCCTTCTTGACCATCTAATAAGTCAGCGTTTAACCCAGATCCAGGGCCGTCGTTATCACTAGTCCAAATAGTACCAGTCAAACCTTGTAGCAAATTCAATTCTGCGGTCGATATTGTTGCACCAGATAATATATCTAATTCAGTACCAGTAACAGATGTACCCGAAAGTTTATTTAATTCGTCAGCCGTAGAGTTAACCTGGGTTCCACTAATAAACCAATTCCCGTTTATGTTTAGATTACCGGCAGAATTAAGGGTTGTACCTGCGCCCAAATCAAGTGTTGTACCATTACCAAAAGTTAAAGTATTACCTGATCCTGAATATGTTGTATTAGCATTTGATCTCAAAAAATCTGATGATTGTAAACCTTGTAAACGACCCGCATCTATGTCAGATTGTGCCATCCAATCCGGAGTGCCACTATTTGAATACAATACATATCCGTCAGTTCCTTGAGCGGTTGAATTAATAGCGTTTGTACCGTTGCCGTAAAGCACCCCGTTTTGAGTAAATGTTGTGGTACCGGTACCACCTTTATCAACATCCAACGTAGTTGGAAATTCCCATGTACCATTATTTACATAAGCAATACCCGTTACACCAGCTGTGCTGGTACCGGTACCACCCAAGTTATTAGCCAAAACACTTGGTACAGACCACACACCATTTGTAATTATTGGAACTCCATTGTCATTACCCGACCCATTGGCTGTGTTTATACCCGTACCTCCCCTTTGTGTGTTTAAATACTGTTCACTTGATAACGTGTTACTACCTGACCAATATGTAACATAGCCTGAATTCCCCGTACCCAATGCAAAATAATTATTACTGCCAGTAAATGGAATCGTAACAGTCACATCAGAGGTCGGATCATCAGTATTTAAAAGAATCTCGTTATTATCTGCAGTTGCCCCCTCAAAATAAAGCAAACTGCCAGTACCATCTTCTGTAAATACTTCGCTTGTTGTAGAATCACCAACCTTTGTAACACTTTGCAATATAGAAGAATCTAAATCTTCAAGTGCCCCTTGTACATCAGTCGAAGTAACGTTTGTCATCGTTAACGGATTAACACCAACTAATGTGGCACCACTACTAACCCCATTATCATTCAACCCAGTTGTACCAACAATTAAATCACCATTGGCAATTGTCAGACCTGTAGAACCGTCTACTGTTAAATCTGCATTAGTTTGTAAAGATGTAGCACCAGCTCTATATAAATTTGTATCTGAAGAAAATGTTATTGTGCCCGAGTCACTTACGTAAAATGGTGCTGTATTACTTGTTCCTCCAACCGCAAAATCATCAGTAACATCTGTAGGTGCCAAAACACCAGCATTTCTCTGCCAATAGTGTTCACTTAATGTAGCCGGGTCAACCCACTCAAAGTTTGGTGTTGCATCATCATAAGTAAGAACCCACCCGTTCGAAGGCGCACTTGCCGTTGTATTTAAATCTTCTGGTAAAATTTCATTGTTTCGAATTTCAGAAGACTCTATAGTTTGCCCTAATAACGATGTTTCCGAATTATACGATTGAACAGTTGTGCCTATATCGTTATCATCTAATAATGTATTTCCCCATACACGAGAATCTATTTCATCTGTTCTCAAATTATTAGTCGAATCTAATATTAAAACAGTATTATCAGAACCATTCGTAAGTCCTGTTGCCTGAATATTCCCTGAAATTATCGCATCACCGTTTAAATCTAATTCAGCAGAAGGCGTTGCATTATTTATACCTAAGTAACTGTTATTTGAATCCCAATATAAATTGCTTGATCCAGTTATTGATGTTTGGGAATTCCAAAATGCTACTTGGTTTGCATCAGCAGTACCCGTTACCGCTCCAATATCTGACACGTCAGAGCAAGACCATTGAGTTCCATCAAAAGATAACATTTGATCTGAGCTACAACCAGTCAACAAACTTAACCCGTCAGAATCAACTTCTAAACCTGAAACATTTTGTGATTCTGTTGAAAATAAAGTAGTTGCTCTTTTTACAGAAACGCTATCAAGGTCAACTTGGATACCATTACCTGCACCAATGTCTATAGTAGCCGTAGAATTATGACCCGCAGTATCGCCAGTCAAACCGTTACCAGCAGTTATTGTGGCAACATAATCGCCATTAGTCTCTGTACTCAAGTCAATACCACCTGACAATGTTTCAAACTCTGTATTTGTAACAGAGGTACCTGCCAAGACATTTAAATCAGTGGCACTGGAATTCACTCTATCATTATTTATATACCAATCACCATTTACATAAAATCCCGTACCACTATCTAATTGTAAAACAGTACCGTTATCAAATGTTAAAGTACCTGATTCATAATTGTCATTGACATTAGATCTTAGAAAATCTGTTGAGTCTAATGTATCTAAAGTGCCAGCATCGATATCTTGTTGATCTAACCAATCAAAACCAGAAGTACCATCGTAAGACAATATTTGACCTGATGTAGTTGGAACATGCAAAGATTGCACATCTTCAGCTAACAATGTACCGTTCGTTATTTCATTAGATTCTATACTGTTACCTAATATCGTAGTATCGGCATCATATGGCTGAACATCTGACCCAATGATCAAACCCAAGTTTGCTCTAGCATTGGTAGCATTGTTTGCCCCTGTTCCACCATGTGTAATCGGTACCTCATTTAATATGTCTTGAGTAGCATCAACACCATGTAATTCCAATTCTTTCGTAGTTGCATTAAGTTGGTTTAAAGTAAGATAAGTATAGCCATTAGATGTTAGTGTTAAAGCGTTATCAATATCATCGGTGATTGCTAATGTTCCAGTTTTGTTAGGTAGAAGCAAAACCTGATCAGTTGTAGGCTCTTCAGCTTTAAGTAGCGTTTCGTAATCCAAATCGGCAGGATCAGTTGAATCACCCTCAAAATATAACAGATTACCATCATATGCGCCATCTCTTTGGCTAAACGCATCGCCGCTGGCAACATCTCCAACTCGACTTATGTCACCCGGTACAATGCCACCGACATCTTGCCACAAAAATCTGTCGTTAGGTTGATCGTATGTCAAAACCTGACTATCAGTCGGCACCGTACTCGAATCGAGATCTTCGGGTGCGATAGTGTTGTTTTGTATTTCAGATGAGTCAATAGATGTCCCAAGGGTGCTCTGAATTTCTATGCCACCAGCTGAGTTGTTCACCAATATACCGTATCCAGATGTAATTGTCGTCAAATCGAAACCACTGCCGTTACCAACCAGTATTTCGCCATTTTGTGCAGATGACGTATTTAAGCCGGTACCACCATAATCGTTTGGCAATTGACCAATATAACCAAGTTTAGTTAAGTCTAATGTACCAGATCCCAAAATTCCTGTGTTGTCCTCATCAAAAATATAATCTTCTACATCTTTTTCTGTTTCTGCAGGTAAACTATCAAAAGTTAATGTGTTCGTTGCTGGGTCAACAGAAATATTTATGCCAGGTCCTTGTGCAAAACGTAATGTATCGGTATTTCCACTTGCAGATATTGTGTCAGTACCGTTAGTAACAAAACCAAAAATGTTTTGTGAGGAACCAGCATCTGTATTTGTAATAGTAGTACCACTAATACCGATCCCAGTACCTGGTGTTAATGCTACATCACCAGTTACGCCACCGACGCTGAGAACGCCTGTATTTTCAATTGTAGTTCCACTAACCCCAATTCCGTTTCCAGGTTGTAAAGAAACATCACCAGTTGTTCCACCTATACTCAAGACACCAAGGTTTTCTATCTTTCCATTAGCTGCTGATAGCCCCGCACCTAATTCAATATTACCCGTTTCACCACCAATACCTACAACTCCATTATTTGAGATAACTGTGTTTTGGCCCCCAGATACATTAATTCCTTCGCCACCCGATATTGAATATATAACATTTGATGCTGTAACTTTACCAGAACCAAGATTTAAATTTTGACCACTCGCGTCAATGTTATCTAAAAAGACTGATTTCCCATTCACAACAACATCATCAAATCTTGACGGTATATTTATAGAAAAATATGGCTCAACTGTTGAATCAGATTCGGCAAGCACTTTTGAATCTTTATTTGCCATTAATTCAGAGTTATTCACACCCAAAACAGTACTTGCATTATGATTATTTTCCCCATCACTAGAAACATCAATTTCAAAATTCTTATTTACCTCAGTAGCAAGTATTCTAAGTGGATTATTTTTACTAGCACTCGCACTAAATTGCGAAATATATCTACTAATGGTCGACGTAATATCGCCACCATAACTTGTTCCAGAAAATATCAAACTTGCTAATGTAAAAAGAAGTAATAACGAAACAATGATAGCCGACCTATGATGTGAAACCCCGCCATTTGTGCCATCAGCAACAGCATTAGTCACAACCTTGTCTTCTGCATTAATCGTTAAAGATTCATCGTGAGCTCTCAAAAAGTCATCACCATGTTTTACTATAAAATAATCAGAATCATCTGATACATTAGCATTATTGTTAATGTCTTTGGAATTTATATTGAGATAATCACCGGCATTATTATAATCACCGGCATTGTTATTATCACTACCATCAACATCAGCATTGGCATTGTTGGTAATATCGTCCTTAACGTTAATATTAACAACATCGTTATAGTTAGAATTAATATCAATCTTATCGTTGATATCGCTAACTCGAATATCATCATTTTGCTTTTTGTTACTACCCACACTGGTATCATCTTTCTCGTTGTAATACTTCTTGAGTTTAGCAACAGATAACTTCTTCTCAGTTTGTAATTTGTGAATTTCAACCAACCTATCAACAACCCACTCAGGCAAATGTGCAATAATTTTACCGTTCACATATATTCTTTTCTGCTTTGGAAGTAAGCCGTTCTTTACAAAATAACGAATCCTATTTTTGGGGTTTCCGTAACCGAATTTTACACCAAGGTTAGTAGCTCTTTCGATTACTTTTTCTGTAGGTATTAATTTGTTATAGTTTGCATTGTCATTATTGGACATTTGGACAGGATTCTCGTTACTATAACCTTACGAGAAATTATACAAAATTATTTCAACGAAAGCAATATCACACCTAACGGGAAATTGTGTTTAGAACAACTTCTTTGTGCAAAAGTGTGTCTAATATTACTGCCAACAAGGGTCTATTTTAACAACCCGAACGACTCGTCTGTATCAAAAACCTGTTCGTAACATATTGAGACTATAAGATATATGAGTCATCTTTGCGATTTATTTTTCACAACGTCGCTTGATTGCGTTATTAATCAAAAGATGTTGTTTCGGCATAATCGAACCATTTTAGCGATATAAATGCAAAATGTTGACTCGTAAACCGTTAGTATTTTGTATATATTCATAACATCGCAATAAACAACAATTAACTATTCAATAACCCGGTATAAACAAAGTGACAATTTTTTGTTAGAATTAAACTAATCATGTTAAAAAAAGAAAATAAAACATTTGATGTAAAAATAATGAACTCAGATGCAGTATTGTTCAAGGGAAAAGCTAAATCAGTATCTTCCGTAAACGACACCGGTAAATTTGATATACTACCTGGCCATACCAACTTCATTTCAATAATAAAAGAACATCTCACATTAACTACTGATACAAACAACCAGAAAGAATTTGACGTAGACAACGGTATCGTAATGGTGTTTGAAAATAAATTAAAGGTGTTTTTGGGTATTAAGCAACAAAAAATTAAGGTAGAAAAGTGAAAATACACGAGATAAAATTTGTGGTTTCTTATGATGATAGATTCAAAACAAAATCTTCTAGGAACTAAATCTAAAACTCCTAGAAATGATATTGAGTATCATCACAGGATATCACTGATACAAATCAGTGATAAATGATCGCTAATTATTATATTGACTAACTCTATCCACGCACTAAAGTGCGTGGTTTTAAGTTTAGCGATAATAAAAGATCTAATTACTTTTATAATCTAAAAAGATATAGTTTACTCTTTTTTAACCTCATCAGCCCTACCAATGTACAAAAATTCTCTTGGTTCAATATCATCGAACTCCCCATTTATAATCTTCTCGACATCTTTCACTACATCGTCTATGTCAATATTAACACCAGGGCGACCAGTTTGAACCTCCACAACAAAGAAACTTTGTGTCATATAATTTCGTAATATTTTGGTTCGTTTGTATGTAATCTGATCTTCTATTGACAATTCGTGTTCACCGACTAAAGATGCAATACGTTCAATTTTTGATGACTTTTCAAGCAATTCTTTGGCTTTTAGATATACCTCATAGTGTTTCTGTCCCACAACGTCTGGGTTTAACGCCGATGATCCCGATTGTAGAAAGTCAATGGCAGGAAAACGTCCTTGTTGATACACCTCTCTTGAAAAAACCACGCTTGTACTCAAAAACGGAAAAATAGATCTAACACCATAATCGGTAAGGTCATCTGACGGAACAAATATTGCTTCAATAACTGTAACACCAGCCTCTTTGGTTGATATTAATCTTTCATGAAATTCCCCTAATTCTGAATTTAGGGTCGACTGATAGCCATCTTCTGATGGCAACAAATTCATTAGCGTAGCAAGCTCATACCCTGCCTGCGCGAACCTGTATGCATTATCCATGAAAAATAGCACATTCTTATTTAACGCGTCTCTAAAATATTCCGCCAAGGTTGCAGCCGCGTATGCAGTTCTAAATCTAACAGCAGGATTCTCACCCATTTGTCCTAATAAAAGACTAACGAATGGTAAAACACCAGTCTCATCAAGTGTTTCTAATAGTTCCTGAGCTTCTCTTGAACGTTCACCAACAGCAGCAAACACGGACACGGTGCTTATTTTGTCCAAATCAACTTTACCATCTGGCCCGAGTTTATCACTTGTTTTTTCAGTTTCGCTACTTTTTGAACCTGCTATAACAATATTATTAATTAGTTCTGTTAACAAAACAGTTTTGCCAACACCTGCACCACCGAACAACCCAGCCCTACCACCGCGCATAATAGGACAAAAGAAGTCAATCGGCTTTATGCCTGTTTTCAGAATTTCATTGTGTACATAAACCTTATCTGGTGTAATAGAATCTTTTCTTCCAAACACCTCCATATAATTTTCAGATTCGATCCTATCATGGCCATCATGAACGTTACCAAACACATCAAAAACTCTACCAAGAACATTAGGCGATGCTGGCACTGTTAACGATTTTCCAGTATTTATCACAAATTCGCCACGACGCAAATTGTCACTTTCTGTCATGGCTAAACAGTAAAACCGATTTCCTGCCGAAGACGCAAAAACTTCCAAAACCATATTTTCATCAGCTTCTAGTTTCAAAATGTCGTGTATTGCGGGTTTATCACCATTAAATTCAACTTCAATTATTTGTCCTTTTATTTGTTTTATAATACCTTTGTTTTCATTAGTCATATTTATTTCTTTGTATCTATATCCATAAAGCAATTCCAGCTATTCTTTGTAATTGCTTTTTGTTAGATATACTTCTTTGTATTACTCTTTTTTGCAAAATCAATTCATTTTTTAATTTCTCTGCATTTTTAGTTGACACTTCCATAGCATTAATTCTTGATCCTAGTTTTGCTAATTCTGATTCAGAAAAAGCCTGCAATAATAAATAAACAAATATCTGCAATTCAAAAAAATTCAATATAACGTCTAAAGACGGTTCAAATAAATAATGATGTGTCTCTATCTCTTTCTCGTTATACTTTATTTCACCTGTTATATTAGTTTTAGTTGCTTCTTGTCTAATCAAATTTATAAATTTCCCATGAAACACATTAACATGCTCATACTTAATTATGTAGTCAACAACAGGTTGTAAATCTTCTACCTTCACCTTTTTGGGCATCGCGAAATATGTATACTCAAGTTTATTTTTGGAATTCGCCATGTTATACGCCTCTAAAGCTGATTTACCGGTTATTCCAACCACAACTATCTTTGCCTCTGGGCTACTTTTTATGTAGCTAATAAATTGAGCAAAAACCACGTTTGCAATATTCCCAATCATTCTTTCATTAGGCATAATTAAAATCACGACTTCTTTACCATTTTTTTCTAAAGTTGAGAATGACAGAACTGCTTGCTTAGCAATTTTTCTCGTTTTCTTTGTAATTTCTTGCATATATGAAACTTTTACTTCAAAATATACTTTCGCAATTTCTTTAAAGAAATCCCTAGAAGACAAAACCGAATCACGAACAGTTTGCATTTGCATAACAGCGACTTCTTCATAAGCCTGTGCTAAAGACCTAACCATATCGGTGATTTGTATTTGTTCTTCTACTAACTTTGTTGTTGCCATAATTGATTCAAATATGTTTGAAACGTTTTAACTTTACTTCTATATTCATCAAAATCTTTAGCATTATTCATTAAATCATTAATTTCTTTTCTTATGGAATCATCGCTACTATATTTTTCTATCAATACATCCCTTCTTCGTATGATTTCAGCTGATTCCACATCATCGAAATGCTCGTCATAAATCATAGTTAGCAACAGCACCTGTACACTATGTGGAACTATTAGCGTGTGCTTTTGTTGAAAAAAATGCAAAACCTTTTCGCCACGGGCTAAAAGTGTCTTTTTCTCGTCACTTAATTCCGCTCCAAAGTGCGAAAAATCCAAAGCCTCTTCATACCTTGACATCATCATCATCATATCTCTATTAAGACCCCTGGCTACCTTATTCTGGGTCTGCTTACCAACACGAGTAACTGATAAAAATAAATCTATTGCTGGTCTCTGCCCCCTATTAAAAAGCTCGGTGTCAAATAACAAGTGCCCATCAGTTATACCGATTAAATTAGAAACAATATAACCAGTTAATCTGTTATTAATCGTACCAGCAACACTCAAGCAGGTGATTGCAGCCTCTTTACCTTGTACATCATAATTTCCTGCTCTTTCTAGTAATCTAGCGTGCTTAAAGAATACATCACCAGGATACGAGTCTCTACCAGGAAATCTCATTGCTAACAGTGATATTTCCCTGTGATACATAGCATGCGTTGTTAAATCATCCAAAATGACTAACACATCTTTTTGCTTGTCTCTAAAGTATTCAGCCATCGTCATTGCAGAATAAGGCGTTAATGTTATCAAACTTGGTGAATCATCAGCACTTGTTGCGAGTATAATTACGTTTTGCATCATACCAGATTTAGTTAAAAAATCTCTCATTCTAGCAATTTCAGTCTTTTCTTTTCCTATTAATGCATATACAACTATAGAGCCAAGTTCCACTTGAGTTTTCATAAAATTCAAAAGTGCCCATGTCTTACCTGTTTGTCTATCACCAACAACAAGCTCTCTCTGCCCCTTACCCAACGGAAGCATGACATCAACCAATGAAACACCAGTAAACATTTGTCTTGTAATTCTTACTCTTCTATCAATTTTGATTGGTTCTATATCTACCGGTCTTCTTTCTACATCATCTGTGATTTCCAAATCATCATCAAATATTGGCTCAATTAATGGTGTAACTACTTTACCCAAGAACTTCTCGTTAACAGGTATAGATAATCTTTCACCAGTTCTAACAACTCTCACACCCGGTTTTACAATCTCTCTAGAGAACGTGACAATCTCAACATTCTCTTGCGTTAAAGATGTAACATAACCGTGTTGCCCAGTTTCAAAAATAACCAAGTCATCTGGGCGAACACTTGGCAAGCCAACACATTTTATAATTGGGAACTTAACCTCACTTACCACTCCATATTCTTTTGTCTCTTGTAACAAATCATCAAAATTTTTCATTATTTTGTTTGACTATATTTACACTGTCCCTTTCGCTAAAACCGTCACTCTCTATACCCCCTGTTCTCTCTGAATGTGGTACAACCACGCTTAATTTACTAGACTGTGTTTTCAATGGCATGGTTGATGACATGTTTTCAACTACGTTCACCACAGCATCTGTACTAGTTGTTGAGTGTTTTTTTAACATACTTTTATTGGTACCCAAAATTTTGTTTACAAGGTCACGAACTGAATAATCATAACTCTTACCATTAAATTCTATGATTGCCCCAGCTATAATTTCTTCGTCTACTTTTGTGTCTATTACCACTCCATGATCTAAATACGTGTTAAAACGCTTTACTATATTATTAATTTCTTCGGTTTTGGGCTCATATGCAATACGAATCATCACAACATTCATGTTTCTAAGAGCTTTGTCATATTCGTCAACTATAGCTTTCACACTTTCTACATTGTCGAGCTTCAACGACATTTCTTTGGCGAACTCTGTCAGCATTATCTTTTCTTGTTCAGACAAAAATTTGTTTAATTTTGATTCAACATCACTATCAATAGAGTACAAATCATTAGATAACTGATATAGCGCGTTAAGTAAATCTCCATGTTGTCTTTTGCTCATAGATACTTTTATGTCCATATTAGCTGAAAACTTTATCGTTATAAGCTCTCTCTAGAGCTTCATTTACTACTTTGTTATGATCATTTATCGTTATATTTTGTGGAATCAATTCTTTTATGATTTGTGTAAGTTTTTCTTCCATTTCTTGCCTAAATATCTCTTTTTGCTCAGCTTTAAATTTCTCTATGTTATCTAGTGCTTTTTGATATTCCTCAGCATACTTCTGCTCTATTTTTTTCTCAGCATCTGTAGTATCAGCAACTATCTGCTGTGATATGCTCGATATTTCTTGTTCTGCCTTCTTTTCAACATCTTTAGTGAATTGCTCTGCCGTGTCATAATAAACTTTTTCTATCTGCTTATATAAATCTTTGCTTTCATCAGTTAACGATTTCAATAATACCTCGAAATTGTCATCAATTTCTTTTTTCAAATTTTCACTTAGGTATTTGGAATTTTTGAGTATACTAAGTGCCTTAACGTTAGCCTCTTTAATAACATCGTTAGCTAAATCATTTATGTTATCAAGCTTTTCGTTATATTTTTTCTCAAGAGTATACAAATAAAAACTGTATATTAACACCATTACAGATATAATAATGTTAACAACAAACAGTATCGTCAGTGTGTTAAAAGTTCCTTTTAGGCTTGTTAAAAATTCAAAAATCATTGGGCAGAGTATTAGACTAAACTAAAGTTAACTAAACAATAATTTAAATCATATACTATTTGTTTTTAAATAATCTTTATATCTATTCTACAAAACAATTATGAAATATGCCAACGTTAAACCAGCCAAAACAATTGCAATTGTAATTGCAACGTTTACAACAATACTAAAATTAATAGCTTTGCTTGCGAGTGGATTTCTACCAACAGCCTCTATACCCCTCGAAGCAATTCTAGCAAACGTCAAATACCCAAATATAATTGATACGACAACAACAAATCCAGCAAACATATATTTCATGACGGCTGATGGGCTTTGATATTCTAATAACTTAGTAATAGCAAAAATATCTGTAAACGTTAATTTATCTGGAAAACCTTTTTCTTGTCCTAAATAGTTGTAATGTAAATTTAACGATACCTTAATTTTCTTTGTTTGATCACCTAAGTTGGTGACATCTTCATCTGAGACACCGATCGCAAAACCAGGTCTATCTGCTTTCATTGCTACACCTGGTATATCTGAAGTAGTTAGCACATCTCCTTTTTTTATATCACCATTTTTGGTTGTTACTTTAACAAAAGCAGTACCAGCACTCATCACTGGGTATCTTTTCTCAGTAGCCACATATTCTTGTTCACTTATCTCTATCGCAGGGTTTTCTGTAACAACCCCAATAGCACTTACATCATAAGTCTTTTGGCTTTTTTTATACGCATTATCAACAATTGAGATAATATCACCGTCCTCAACGTCTTCTTCAATTGTATAGTATTTAGCTATACCAATAGACATATCGACATCGGACGGCTTATTCTGAACGAATTTATCTACTGGTAAATTTACAGAAGGTACAGTATTATCTTCTACGTTTTGGTCATTAACTGTATCAGTATTGTCATTCGCGTTAGGTTCACCTTGGTTATTATCTATTAAGCTTGGGGGGGCGGTATTAGTTTGCTGTTGATTTATATCTTGTTCATCATCTGTTGTAGTGGTTTGGTTTTCTTGCGCATAAACTAAATGTGCGTAATTAAACGCATAAATTCCACAAATAGATAAAAGAATAAGCGCACCTAATATTTTTATAGAACATCTTTTGGGCAGATATTTATACATACTTTAAGTATAAGGCATAAAAGGTAAATTATTAAGTATTAATCTAGATTCCGCAAAGTTTTTAAAGTATTCACATTTTCAATCGCATTTTCAAAACGTTTACTGGCCCGTTTTCTTCTATAATTAGGCAAATCTATCGTAGTAACAAAAATATCTCGTTCTTCTTCGATTTTATCTATAACTGCGTCTAACAACTTTTTAAAGTGTCTTTTTGGTGGAATTCCACCAAAATACCCCTCTATAAAAAATATCATAAAATCAACGTCACTCATTTTCTTTGACCTAATATCTACCAACCACAAAGCTATCGCCCTAGCTAAATCACTAAATTTGGCGTTTTTAGATTTTGTAAATCTACCCCACTCAAAGTCAATAACACCCGAAACCGTATTTCTTTTATACAAAACGTTTTCTTTACTATAATCACCATGTATTACATCAAAGTCATGTATTCTTCTTAGCATATGCCCTGCACTTCTAGAAGCTTTTTCATTTGCCCAATATCTACGAATTTTACTACCATCAACATATGTTAAAACAGCAACTTTTCTTAGATTTCCATAAAGTGTAATTTTAGAATATAAGTTACCAGACTTGTCTGGCATGACAGTATATGTTTCGATATCATGCTTTGACAGCCAGTCAAGAATGCTTAATTCGTTTTTTATGAATTTTGTCGATCTGGATTGTGAATAAAATCTAAATATCAAATGACGTGGATAATCTTTAGTTTTAACTTTAACAACTGTATTTCCCCTACTAGCATAAAAGATTTGATAGTATTCAACTTGTCCTAAATCGTACAAATTGGCGACCTTCTGAATGTCGTGTTTTGTAATGTAAAATTTAACGTTACTAGGTTTAACAACAGTACCTTTCAAAGCTTGCTCCAAATCATATAAATAAGAACGTTTAGCATGTTCATAATCTACAGATCGCTTATCACCATAAGTTTCCAATTGATACAAAAACCTTATTGCAAGTATTATAAGGGAAAACCTAAATGACCAAACAAAGTCTCTTCTTGCGTATTTGCCATAACGACTTTCATAGTAATTGTAAAAGTATGTAAAAACTTTTGCTTTCCAAAATTCTTCACGCCAGAATAACAAGTATAGAAAAGCAGCGTCATACCCAATTGGCACAACACTAATATATTCCCAATCTAAAAATGTAAAACTTTTTGATTTCTTCTCTTTTATCAGTATATTCTCTGGGTATAAATCTCTATGAGAAATACATCTACGTTTAAAAGCGCGGTTTTTGTATTTATCAAAAAACGTTATAACACGATCATAATCTGCCGTCGGAATTAAACCTTTTACATTTTCAAAATAGTATTGAATTTCTTTCTTAGCTGTTCTTTCACCCCACGACTCTGCAATGTCATTATTTGACAGCATTTTAACAGGCACTTCATGCATAACCCCAAAAAACTCAATGAACACAGGAAAATTATTATCGTGAAAAATACCCCATTTAATTCCAAAATCTTTTACAAACTGCCCAAGCTGATCACCTTTTCTGTATCTATAAATAAAGTAAGGGTCTTTATTCTTAACGGAATACCACCTTATTCTAGGTATCCACTTTCTATATTTAAACGGTAATTGCTTATTTAATAATTTAATAGCTTTTATTTCGTTTATAAATCTTCTTTTGGCGTCTACATCTTCAGAAGCAAACAACTTTAATACATATTGATTCTCATCGGAATCAATAGTTCTGTAAACATACGATCTTATAGACATGCCGTCAGCTTCACGAATTATTTCAGTAATTTTTAGTTTGTGCTTACTTAATATTTTTTGTGTCAAATTAGTATAATATTCTTTGTTCATAAGTTTTTTCACCTTCAAATATATTTTTGAGCAATTATATTTAACTTTAAAAGTATAGTTTCACCACAATTCGCTGATACAAATGTGTTGTTACTAGTTTATTCTGGCTGACCACGCGAAATTCTATCGTATTCTCTTCTGTACTCTTCTAAATATTTTTCGAAAACCTTCATATCTCCCTCATTTCTAAACAAATCCATAATATGTATAGCATCATAAATATCATTATCTCTCTCTAATTTATATTGCCCATCTCGCCACTTTATTGCCTGCTCGTACTCTCGGTTTTTAGAAGCCCTTTTTTCTTGCTCTCTAAGAGCTCGTAATAAAGCCTTGTAATGCGCTGTGGCTCCAAACCGTTTCGACATAGGTATCCTTCTTTCTTTACTGTCATTCTGCGCCATCACATCGACCTTGCCCGTTCGTTGCCACTCATGTGCCGTAAATAATATTTTTAAATATAATTGTTCAGCCCTTGTCCTATCTTGTTCACTAGAATCTGGAACCATTAGTACTACCTTGTATAATGCGTTCATTCCCTTTTCTATCATTTCAACGCTCCACCACGGAATCGCACAAGCCCACCACCAAGGGTCGCTGTTTAATGCTTTATCCAGTGCATCTCTAGACTTTATCCATTGTCTCTTATTTTCTTCACGCGTTCTTTCCTCTTTTGTCATATCTTCCCAACTTTTAACCTCTTCTAATAACTGTGGATATTTTTCATCAGAATACTCGGAATTGTTTACCACCCTAATTGCAATATCAGCTAAATCCCATTCTAATTCATGTATCTTGTTATGCTTATTGAACCAATATGTAAAAGGATTTCCATTTTTGACATCTTCATAACTAGAAGCCCATGTTGAGTCTTTCGGAATTATACTAGCTTTATTTGGAAACCTATTCGGCAATTCAGAAATAAAAATGTTTTCTAAATCATCTGCTTTCAATAACTCAAATAATGCTTCTTCTAACCCTGGTCTATGATGACCAAAGGTTTCTCCATCCATTGCGGTAATGACATACTCATTATTGTTAAGCCTGTCTGACATAACTTTACGCATTGAGTCGACAGATCGGACCAATGCCCCCATTAGGACATTCGTTGGCTTCTTTTCTCTGAAGTACACATCAATGCCGACCCCTTCAATTTCAAAAATCTTGTTGTTAACAGGCTTTGGGTCCATATCGCAAAGTGACGATTCATCTGCTAGTATCCATTTATACCCAAGTTTCTTTACCATTTCTGCCACTTTAGGACTATATGCCATTTCCGGTGAAAAGAACCCTTGTGGTTTGTATATGTCACCGAAATACCTGAGATTCGTCTCATGATTTAGTTCAATTTGTCTTTTAATTTCGTTTTCAGGTATCAATGGTAAGAATGCGTGAAATTTAGCCGACCCCGTCAACTCAATTCTATTCATTTCTACCAACGCTTTTATATCATCAATAACATCACGATATCCATGTTCAAACAACATTTCCGTTAAAACAGCATTAACATTTAGCGTAATCTTTCCTTTAGGTAATTTAAAAAGTCCTCTTAAAATAGGTCTATATGATTCATTTACAATTTTTTCTAATGTTCCTGGGTGCTGGTCAGCTGGTTGATATATATGTAAAAAATGAGCCCAAATCATATATACATTTTAACATAAAAACTAATTGAAGTACTTGTCTGTTTTATACTAGTTTCTCGATATTACATACAGCATCTATAGATTTGTATCGTAGAGTAAAATACCACATGCTTTTACACAATCGGTTTCAAATTTTGAAGTAAGAAATCCAACAGGCTGAAGCCCGTGGTTTCTTATCGTATATAACTGAAATATTAGCTCAGCAAAGTTAAAATATTACGATTGTAGCACTACTTTATCATCATTAATGATATATTATCACTCTATCAAAGCCCCGTGAACGTATCCTTCTTTTTTAAAATGAATCGCCTTACTATATAAATTATAATATTTACCAGCAACGGAATTCCATGAGAAATCTGCACTCATAGCATTAATTTGTAATTGCTTCCACGTTTCTTTGTTTCTATAAGTCTCTGCAGCACGAACCATTTGACCATATAAAGACCAACCATCAAAATCTTTAAATTTAAATCCAGTACCTGTTAAATCTACAGGGTCAAAATCTTCAACAGTATCATCTAAGCCACCTGTTGCTCTAACAATAGGTATAGCACCATATCGCATAGCTTCCATTTGAACAATGCCACAAGGCTCAAAACGTGATGGCATTAACATTATATCTGCGCCACCAAAAACTAATTTTGGTAATGTAAAATTAGGATACGGATGAACACCTACTTTGTTTTTATACTTTTTAGCTAATTTTTCTGCTAATTTTTTCAACCCATGATCGCCAGACCCTATAAGCACAAATTGTGCATTAAAATCTTTTAAAAATTTATCCATAACCTCAAGTAACAAATCAACACCTTTCTGTTGATCTAATCTTCCGACAAATCCAAATAACGGAACATTCTCATTTACATCTAAACCAAATTCTTTTTGTATTTTCTTTTTATTAACTAACCTACCACTTAAATCTTTCGTACTAAAATTAGCCTCTAACAATGGGTCAGTCTCTGGACTCATCTTTTCGTAATCTATCCCATTTATTACACCAAACAACTTTGATCTCAATTCTAATAACAACTTATCCAATCCGTTACCATATTCTTTAGTTAATATCTGCCTTGCATAACCCTCTGATACAGTATTAACAAGATCTGCATAAAGTATTCCTCTTCTTAAATAGTTTAACCTTCTAAGTCTCTCTGAAAATAATGGTGGAATATCAGACTTTCCATCATCAAAATTAAGTTCACTAGTAGGATCAACATCTTGCCCTAAAAATGCCATGTTATGAATGGTCAATATAGTTGCGATATTTGAAAAATAATCGGATTTTTTATACGTTGTAGCAATTATATTTGGCACAAGTGATGTATGCCAATCGTGAACATGCAAAACATCAGGCTTCCAGTCTAAATATCTATGAATATATCTCAAAGCACCGTATGACAGCAGTGCCCATCTTATATGATCGTCGGAATATGCATAGACATTGTGACGCTTCTCGTAGTATTCCATGTTTTCAAGAAAATACACAATAATCCCATCGTCTCTGACATATTTTTTTACGTTGCATATCAGATACTGAGGATGTGTAGAATCTTTGCTATGCCCAGTTGGGACTCTCAATCCTTTATGAATCAATTCCATTTTGTATTTTCTTTCATCAATAATACCGAATTTAGGCATAAAAATCCTTACATCATGACCTCTCTTTAACATCGTTTTTGATAGATAACTAATAACATTGCTTAAACCGCCGACACTTGAAAATGGCTGAACTTCAGTTGCTATGTGCAAAACGTTTAGTTTAATAGGGTCTTTTATCTGTTCTACATTTCTTTCATCGTTAGAGCCAATAATCGGATCAGAAATTACTTTTGAAACATGATCGATGATTGACTTCCCCATAAAAGTATTTTGTGAATTGACGTTATTTTGTGTGGATTTCATTTAGTAAAATTTTAACAAATCAAACTCAAAATTGCATTGAGCAAAATATCTAACATATAGGCAAAAAGCCGCCTCCACTACTACAAGTGTCCTGCCCAATCACTTGTACAGTAAGAAACGGCTTTTTGCCTACCATTCATATAGAATGATTAATTTTACAAAAGGTCTACATTATAATTATTAGCAACCATTTGCAAGTTCTGTAAAGTTCGTTCACTTACACGCATAAAAACAATAGCCAAACCGCGAGCAGGAATGGAAGATGGTATATTGGGAATAATATATAATAATACCAACAGTATCTTCATATATCCCACCTGTCTCACAGTATGGATATTGTTCTTATACGCTAATATGATTTCAATGTACACACATATAATATAACCTATAAGCCTTTTTGTCAACCCTGTATATTGTGGGTACATTCTAGGTCGAAGTGCCCCACCCAGCAAAATCAGCAACAACTAATTCCTTATGCTTTTGATATCTTCTGAATTTATATTTGTTTACCTCTTCCTCCATAGCTTCTGCAGGTGTTTTCCATCCTAAACACTTCATTGGCCTGTTATTCAATTGATTCTCTATGTATTGTATTTGTTCAT
>JALWZX010000027.1 GCA_027002375.1 candidate division WWE3 bacterium
GAAAAATAAGTTAGATGCTCATATGGGATTGAAAAGAAATAGAAGAAAGAAATTTATTCTTTGGTATTGGTATCTAAAATCTATGCATTGATTTTCAAAAAACCAACACAAAATGTCTATTACACCAATTTTATCATAGATATGACCCATTTATTATCGTATTAGAAACTTCTTAACTTCATTAACAAATATACCTTCATGAGTAAACAATGAATAATGTGTTCCACCTTTGATTTCCTTATAAGTAGCATTAGGTAAACCTTCGGCTAAACTTTTAGATGTTTGTGGATATACTACAATCTCTTTTTCACCACCCAGCACCAGTGTTTTCGTTTCAATTTTTGGCAAAATTTTGGTGTAGTTTTTATCTTTCAAATCAACCGCTATATCAATCATTGCTTTCATATTAGCATCTTTTGAATGGTTATAAATTCTGATTAGATGCTTCAGGTCTAAACTTTGTATCTGGGATTTTAGATCGCATTCTCCTTCGGCTAAAGTATGGTATATAAATTTATGTTTTATACTGGGAATTTCTAACAATTTTACTACTACAGGTGCGACTTTATAAATCTTCAAAAGGCTATTAACCATTACCATTTGTAGCCTGTTACCAAATATTTGTTTGAAGTATTCTGGACCATTATATGGTGCTGAAAATATGACTGCCTTGTTTATATTATTGGGCTTGTGCAACATTTTTAATGTAATAACGCCACCAACTGAGTATCCCAAAACTGAGATAGTATGATTTTTATGTACAACTTTTTCTATAAAAATTTTTACGAAATTTGCGTAATACTCAATTGAATGGTTTGTTTTGAAATCAGTCTGCGAATTTCCAAAGCCTGGTAAATCTGGCGCGTAACATTTTGCGTATTTACCAAAATTTTGCATGAAATGTTCAAACATGTAGCATGATGTTAGCCATCCTGGAATTAGTATTAATACTGGTGCGTTTTCCTTTAGGTTTTTATTTACAGTTTCTAGATAGAATGTTCTTCTGCCAGCGATATTTAAATATTTGTTGGAAATCGTAACGTTACTCATTATTTTAAGAGTAATATAACAGAAATGATCGTAGTTTGTGGTGAGTCATTTGTGTCATGTACTAAGAGAGCTCCTCTGTACAGCATACTTACCACGCAATACGATTTTATTGTATATGGCGTTTAGTTCATCTTGAAGGGTTTCAGTGTAAAAATATCCGTTCTTAACAACTCTAGAGTAATACAAGTCCAATCTATCATTAAGTAATTCTTTGCTTTTCATTAGCTTCCCATCTGTTACAAAGTCGTTCTTTTTGATTTTGTAACTTAAAGACTTTTTTGGGTGAAAATCTTTTGCAACAAAACCACTTGTAACAACTAAATGACGAAGTATTGACTCTAAATCCTGTATATCTTTTTTATAAATTTCTTCTGGTACAATTTCGCCGTTTGTACCATAATTGTGTTTGTATCGATTCGGTATGGTTAATGTTAATATATTTGGTGTTAAATTAAATTCAGTTATGCATCTAGAGTCACACGAGTCTTTTATAATTCCAACTTGATATTTTATATTACTTTTTTCACAAACATCTTTTACCAACAATTCTGATAAATTTGGCTTTTTATTTTTATACCCGAATAAACAACCTGTATTTGAGAGTTGCAGTACAACACCATCCTTATAGTTAGCTATTGGTATATTTATATTTTGATTATGTGGAATTCTAACGTTGTCTATCTTTAAACATTCTAAATTTATGAACAAATCTTTTTCAGTAATTTTTAGATTATTATTTTTAGAAAATCTATACGAACCTATTT
>JALWZX010000028.1 GCA_027002375.1 candidate division WWE3 bacterium
TTCTTTTAGTGCATAAAGAATTTCACGTTCTTCTAAACTCAAATGTTTATACTTTTTTGACATTTATTGCACCTCCTTTGGTCTTTTATTTTACCAAAGTGGGGCACTTCGTTTTGGAACCTATGTTATAATATCACTAATAATGTTGTCTATACTGTTGAAATAATTGTTAATGCACATTATGTTTACATTGGCACTTTGTAATTCATTAATGATGACTTCATATTGTTCGTGGAAGTTATCACATTTTTAAATTACTACTCAATTAGTTGCAATTTCCATTACTGCAAGATCATTAACTGGATCTGTTCCAATAATTACAGCCTCAACATAACCGTAAAATTGATTCATATGTTCTTGTGAATTTAGCAATGAACCACCTTTGGCTATCTTGATCTTTTCTGCTAAGTTTCGAAAGAATAATAACTTGGACGCATCGAAAGAATTCAAAACTTTTCCCTCACCATATTCATCGTATCCACTATCAAATGGAAAAAACACTGTTCTATTAAGTAAGGACGATAACTTGAATGATCCCAAGAATCGTCTACCTTCCCACATTGAATATCCATCATACAATGTATCTGGATATGATTCTAATACACCATATATAGAATGTATCTGATCGTGTGGAATTAAGTCTATGTTATCAGTAGGAACATGACTCAATCTCTCAATACCAATACCACGCACTCTTTCTGCTGTATCACCACCACGCCTAATAACCAAATCTGTGAATATAGAATTATTTATAAATGTCAAAAACTCGTCAACCCAAAATTGTGGATCTAATAGATATGATACTTTAATCGTTTTTCCAAAAATTTGCAATTCAGTCTCCTTATCTAAATCACGCAACTCAGTAAATATATTAAACAAAGTCGGCTGGTTCTTTGTAATATACTCTCTCAGTATTGATGGTGACCGTGCGTTTATGGCTGTCATATACACCCCAAAAGTTGCGTCGTGTTCTAACCTATGCAGATAATCTGGCTTTTCTTGCAAAGAACCTAGTACAATATTGCATAATCGAATCAATTCCACATTGTTTTCTACATGGTCATTAAATAATTTTAGGGCACTACTATACTCAGTAGATAACCATTCCAAAAAGTCATCTCCATCTTGTACAATGTTCAGAGATTTTAAAACTTCATTTAGCACTTGTGGCTCTGTATCATCAATAAAGTATTGTACTGAATATGATCTCAACAACTTATCGTATCTTACAGTTGCATTATCGAACAAGATTGTAGCTCCATTGTCGTCGATTGATTCCACAGTACCTTCGCCCTTTAAAGCGTATGTTGCGGAAATATGAGCATGCCATAACAGCGAACCTACATCATCATCATCGGAAAAATCTTCTACTTGCACCTCTACATATGGCGCATCATCGTCTATCTTCAATGTTACTTTAGCATCTTGACATATATCATCATCATTTATCAATTCACCATGATAATATATACTCTCATGAAGAAAACCCATTTCGTAAGGTTTAAGGCCTTCATTAATATCGTATTGTTCATACAATTCCGTAAATCTTCTTGGAATTGCTATCTGATATGGATCCATTTAATACCTAACCCTGTCCTTTAAAGCATCTGAAAATCTTAAAATATCGTCTTTGGGAATTCTAAACATATAAAAAGCTAATCGTTGAGCTGTTTTAGGGCCTATACCAGGAAGCGATGCAAAGCTATCTGTTAGATTTTGTAGTGATTTAGGTAGTTGCATATAGGTATTATAGCAAAATTCTCTCTTACTTTATAAAGTATATATTTTGCCCATAATCTCGCTAACAATTTTGTCTGCATCGTTAAAATAATTATTAACACACATTATATTCACATTGTTACTCTTTAGTTCGGTAACGATTAATTCGTATTTTTTGTTACTAGCATAATAAGGATTGTCAATTTTCTGAGAATCTAAATTCTCAAAAAATTGTAACTTTAGGTGTGCATATGTTAATTTAATATTTCTTTTAAAGCCATATTCCTTTCGTTGTCTTTTGCTAGATAAAAATCTGCTCCATTGTCGAGTAATTCTTAAGAAAATTGGAACATTTAAGAGAATAACTAAATCTGATGATTTTAAAAGTTTTAAAGACAACACTTTGCCTTCTATTACCCAATCGTTTTTAGTCATAAACTGCTCAACGGCGTTTTCGTAAGCATTTCCTTTTAGTTTTTTATAATCTTTATAAAAATAGTTGTCAGTGCTGTATACAGGGATTTTCAGGTACGTAGATAATTTATTTGAGATAGTACTTTTTCCACACGATGATAATCCAGTTATATATATTCGCATTCTCAAATTATACAATATCAGCTAGACTCACACATTTTATTATAAATTTCCCCTGAAATCGGGGACCTTCTATATTTATGTGCTTGAAATCTAACGACGCCAATGTCATTACTCATATAATGGATGATGACATTGACGTCGTAAAACTGCAGTAGCTTCATAAGCTTAATCTATACCTTTAAATAAATCATCAAAATCATATCCATAAAATTCAAAAGTTTTTCTTACTTCGGTGTTATTTTTATCAATAACCGAGTATTTTTTCTTTATTTTTCTATCATAAAAGTATTCTTTTTCACTATTGTTTAATTTGTTCCAAAATTTTGAGCTGTAACTAATTAAATAGTTAGATCTTTCTGTAGGTTTTAGGTCAAATTTTATAATTCTTCGTATCCCCTTTATTCCTAAATAAACTATTTCATGATCAGGATAATTGTATTTATTTTCAATGAAATCATTCATTCTTAAAGTTTTACTTAAAGCATCTGCAAAACCAAAACCTGTCGGATCGTAAAGATTCCCATCAAATGATAAATATATTGTATCTATACTATTAACAAAGTGAGCGAGATATTTATCTTCTACTGAATTCATAGGCGTAAATTCTTTTAATTCCTCATACTTAACATTCCAAATGCCTTCTATATCAAAATTTAAATATTGTAGGTTATCACGGTTTACAATACTTTCTAGTATTTCTTTGGCTTTTTCATAGGGAACATCGCTGTAATACTTTATATCAATGTCAGATGGTTTGGTATTTAATAGAAATCCTCTTGTAAATCCACTTGCTACTGAACATTCTTTTAATCCTAAAGATTCTAGTTCTGCCAATACTTTAACTACCTTTCTAATTTCTTTGTTTTGTTCTATTTTGATTTTTAATTCTTTTGGTGTCATTTATTTTTGGAAATTAATCGTTGTATGTTTACAGAATATCACAAACTAGGTTGTGAAGCTCTCCTGACTAAAGTCTGGAGCTTCCTATGCCTGCGTTGCACGAAATCTAACAATTACCTATTCATCCCCAGTCTGAAAGATGGGTACTTTCAACGGTATAGTAAGTTCTAATTCTAATTGCAACAGTTAGAATAGAATGCGTATGGTTGTAGAAACGATCAAAACCTACCTAGGCTTCATTTTCTTTTTCCAAGAAGAAGCAATATTAGACCAATAATGTTATTTTTGTCTTTTGGATCGCTTTCGGCTACTAACAAAGTTAGAGCTGTTAGTGCTTCAGGTGTTAAATTTGCTTTTAGGTTTTTTGTTTTCTCCAAAAACCATACAAATGCGAACGCTCCGCAACGTTTATTGCCATCGACAAAAGGATGGTTTTTTATCATAAAGTATAGTAGATGTGCGGCTTTTTCTTCTATTGTCGGATAAACTTGATTTCCATCGAAGACTTGAAAAACATTGCCAATAATTCCTTCAATACTATTTTTGTTATTTTCTTGTGCAAAAATATCTGTTGCCAAGTTTTTCTTTAATAATTGAGTTTTAAGGTTGTTTATTGCCTCTTGCAACTCTTTTGCCGTTACCGTCACTTCTTGCTTGGTGTAACCGTTAGATGGCAACTTTTCTGAATCATATGCTTCTAAAGAAAACCAAGTAGAAGCAAAAGCGTTTATCAACTCAATAACATCTTTTGTTTCCACCAAATCATTTTCGGGTAATAAAGCTTTTACATTCTGTACTGCTTCAAGAAAATTTTGGTAATTTTTGGATATTTGTTGCTTATTTATTGTATAACCTTCAGTAAGGTGTTGTTTTAACGTTTTAGTTGCCCATATTCGAAACCTTGTTGCTTGTTTAGAGTTTATTCTATAACCGACACTTAATATTGCATCCAAATTGTAGTAATTCATTTCTCTTGTTACTTGCCTTTTTCCTTCGTATTGAACTGTTGCAAATTTTGCAACAGTTGACTTTTTGTTTAGTTCACCACTTTTATAAATGTTATTAAGATGTCGCGATACTACTGATTTATCCCTACCAAATAGTTTAGCGATGTCATTGAGACTTGCCCACATTGTGTCTTTTTTGAAATCACCTTTTAATTCAATAGCTCCACTCTTAGCTTGATATACGACAAGTTTGTTATTTAAAGTTTTTGGGGATATATTTTTCTTTGCCACGATATTATGATATTAGCATTGGAAATATGAAAAACAAGCAAAAAAAACGGAGGTACGAATAGATTGTCAAAGAAAGGTAGTGGGCTGGCGGGCTCACAAACAATTCTTTGACGCACTAAACGTACCTCCTAGAGTTCACCATTATTGGCGAACGGCTATTTTGCTACTGCTGGGTGTTCGGGACAAGTTACCCAAACCTTTTCGCCGGTCTCGGTTTCAATCCCGATAATGTGATCCCACCCATTGTAAGCTCTTCGGATTACCACTGGCCATCCATTTGTCTGAAAACCTTTAAAAGCGTTCTCAAAAGATTCATAGGATGGTCTTCCACAAACTGCAATCATCATATAGCGATCGCCATTGGTGATTTTTGCATCGCCGTTGTTCCAGCTGAGTTTCCACTCACTGGCGACGATTGTATCTGTGTAACTCGTGGACGAAGAGATGGGTGCTGTTGGTGTCGCTGTGGGTGTTGCTGACATAGGCCAAATCACTTTGCCGTCCTTGCGGATGGCGTGAAGATGATAAGGCCGAATTTCGTTTGGCGAATCACAGGTAACCAGGAACTGTATCCTACTAGGAAGGTATTGGTGATCGCCTAACCACACCCGCAAATCCTGATCATAAGGGACTGTGACTTCGAAAGCTACCTCCGGCCCAGTCACACCAATCAGTATGTTATCACCTTCTGTGACCACATCACTAAGTGAGACAGGGATCCCGTTTTCGGGTAACCACTGGGTTTCATCGGAAACACACCACTGAGCATACTCGGTGTTTTCCCCTATTTCTGCACCCAGTTGGGCCCAACAGGAATCATCAGCATTTATCACGGTTATCGACATTTCGTCGTCTGTAAGATGCTGATTGTAAAGCGACGCCTGCTGGCATGCCTGATTCATCCGAAGGACGGTGTCCTCTAGATCATCTCGGCTTCCCGTCCCCGACAGCTTGAAGCCGTCAGAGAAGTATTCCACCTCAAACTTCGAAGCGGGAGCGGGAGCAGGCGTGGACGTGGGCCTGGACGCATCTTCGAGATCACCAACACGAAGTTGGAGATCCGTAATAGCTTCGTAGTTGCCATCGATGTAAAAGCCATCGACGGCTTCTTGATCTTCCATGCTGAGAACTCTCTCTTGCAACTGGTTCAACTGTTCTGAAAGCGAATACTGATTATTGACGAGCGAAACATGCTCGGCTTTCAAAAAGTTGACATCCTGATTCATGGTGTCAATTACAGTCATGTAAATCACGAACTGCAAGAAGAAAGACAGTAACACGAACAACCCTACGACTCCAAGCCAAAAACGAATTGGCCTGGAACTCACGTGAAACAAACTTTGCTTTTTCATTTTTCCCTCCTGAAAGGAAATGTCACCATTGGCTGACCAACGATGCCGCTGTGAATGAAGTCTTTGCCCTGAGGCATCGACTCCAAAATGAAATTTGTCTCACATATACGCCTGAGCGCATAACCCATCATTTAGGGTACTCTAACTTCCGCCAAAGTTAAGAGCTGTGAGCTATCTACACTCAACATCCTATATATTCATGTTGAGTTCAGATTGCTCAAGCTCTTATAATTTTCATAAAGAAAATTGAGAATTACATATGCTATATATGTTTCTCTTGGCGAAAGTGTAGCAAAATAGCAGGGAGATAATTCTGAGTTTCAGTTCAGTCACTAGCTAATAGTACTAACTGCACCTCAGAAAACTCCCTACTAGTTCTATTATGTTGTTAATGTGCATGTTGTACAATTCTGAACTATAGAATGAACAACTAACTTAGAATGTGCACCACATAGGTTCCAAAACGAAGTGCCCCACTTTGGTAAAATAAAAGACCAAAGGAGGTGCAATAAATGTCAAAAAAGTATAAACATTTGAGTTTAGAAGAACGTGAAATTCTTTATGCACTAAAAGAAC
>JALWZX010000029.1 GCA_027002375.1 candidate division WWE3 bacterium
AATTTTATCAATTATCATTTCTATTACAACAAAAACCTTACATTTTACCAACACTTTTTTCCATTAAGCCTGAATTTAATTGCACACCTAATCATAATGTTCATTACGCAAGAGATGCAAATGGGAAACGCAATACGTTTCCCATTTACACTTATACTATTCGTTTTCTGAAACTCCGCGGGCTGAAACCCGTGGTTTCTTATGATGATAGATTCAAAACAGAATCTTCTAGGAGCTAAATCTAAAGTTCCTAGAAATGATATCGAGTATCATCACAGGATATCACTGATGCAAATCAGTGATAAATGATCGCCAATTACTATGCCGTTGAAAGCTCAATCTGAAAAATGGGCTGAATAAGTAATCGTTAGATTTCGTGCAAGGCAGGCATAGGAAGCCTCCCGATTAAAGTCGGGAGAGCTTCACTATTATAGGCTAACTCAAACCACGCACTAAAAGTGCGTGGTTTTAAGTTTGGCAATAATAAGTGTTCTTTAATTTTTACTCGTTAAAAATTGTCTAAATTGAGCTAGTAAATCTTTTTCACCAAATTCAGCCAACTCATTTAGCAATATCTTATCCTCTACAACTCTAAAACCCCCAATTACCTTTGACGGAACGAAAATTATATCATTATTAATTAGCATTCCTATATTTGCTTCTTTTGACGATTTTACAGGCATTAATCTTAATTCATTTACCCATATATTCATATCTTCCGGGTTCGCATAAAAATTCAAAATTGTAAAAGGTCTTATACCAAAATGTAATGAAAGGCCAGCATCAAGAGTGAAAGCATATTCTAGGTCTCTAATTTGTGCTACTTCCTTTATCTTCTTTGCCAATTCAATCAAATCTGTATATTCACTCTTGTAAAATCTTATTCTACTAGGCTTTTGAGGCATAGTTTCCTTAGACTCAAATTCTTTATTTACTGCTCGTGGTGAACGTGACATAACAGGCGAAATATTCGCACTCTGATTTACTGCTGCTTGTGATGTTGCAGTTGTCACTTGATGTTCCCAAGTAGAACCCTGAACTGAGCTATTACCTCGCTCTACGTATTTATCAGACTCTACTTGAGGAGTATTAACTGACGAATCAATGTAACCATCATTATTAGAATTTTGACCAGGTTGTACTGTTGATTGTGATGAATCGTTTCCCAACAAATCATAATTATCTAAATTTGATTTAGAAAACATATCCTTATTATTTAGCGTTGTACCTGTAACTTGATCAGCATTTGTCACAGTTCCTTGCGCAACGTCATTGTTATTACTTGCCTGCATGTTTACATCAGATACATCACTTACCCAGCTTGATAAAAGGTCATCACTACTATCATTTTTAGCATAAACTTGTTGCCCACCGTCAGTTTCTTGATTTTTGTTGGAAGTCAAAGAATCATCCACCACACTGCTTGACGGCTTATGTCCGATCATGTCCTGGGTATTGCCATACTGCGCCTGATTGTACATATCGTTTTGAAAATCTTGCGAATTCACCTTATCCTGTGCATTTACAGATCCCCCAACGGGTTGATAATTTCTAGTAACATCGGTTTCCATAACAACATCTTTTTGAGAAACAACATTATCTTGTCTAGTATTGACATTCACATTTTGGTCAGAAAAAGGTTCTAGATTTGGGTTGGCACTAATATTCGTTTGCGGTACAGTACTGTTATCAAACTGCTGAGCAGTGTTAACACCGTTATTAAATTGGTTACTGCCTACCTGAGTTTGTGAAACACTTGGCGCAGTACCCTGATTTCCAATCATTTGGCTTCTAACAGGATCGGCATTTAGAAAATTCATGATCTGCTCTTTTGTAAAACGATGACGACCAGATGCTGTCTTCATGGATTCGATTTTTCCATCTTCCATATATCTATACAGAGTTCTTAGGCTAACACCTAATATTTCTGCTACTTGGGTTGAGGTGTAGAGTTTGTCTCTTAGTTCCATATTCATATACCTAACCTACACAATAGGAATTAATGGGTCAAGCATCAATTCAGAGCTATAGGGTGTAGAAGCCAGTTGACATGTCTACACAGCACCTTTTTGTGACGTGGTGTAATTGATACAATCTTATCGAAAGCTGCAACTCCGTGCATTTTAGAGGGCATAATTCACGGCAGTCGAGAATTTGCATGCCTACAAACACAAGAACCCACTTAGGTATAGGCCAAAACCCGCGCCAACAATCCCGTTCACGGATGTCTGTGCCATTCTTTAGCTACGTCGCGTTGTTATGACATGTGATAGTTTTGTGTGACGGCGGACTTTCGCACGGCACGAATAGCTTCACGTTCCAATTATCGTATGACCAACTACATTCGTGTGTTAAAGTGCGCACTTTAACCTCGGAAACAGCAAAACACCAACAGCTGCACAATCGGTACTTTTCATTTATTTCGCCAGGGCAAGTTCAACTATGCTGAAACAACCATACTAGATTGTTTACATAATCAGCAGTTATGAAAAGTAAATGTATCAGTGAACTACCACACACTAAAGTACTAGGCTTACATTAGAAAGTAGTCACATAATTACATTATGTGACTGACTAAGCTTCACCCACACGATTAAAGTCGCAGGTTATGTGTTCGGATTAATATATATATTGTGTGGGGTACAAACAGATATAATTGGTGGACCCAAGGGGACTTGAACCCCTGACCTCCTCAATGCCATTGAGGCGCTCTAGCCAACTGAGCTATGGGCCCACAGTGAAATTCTATCGACGTCAAACACTTTTCCTATGCCAACACCGCATAAAAAACCCTAATGATTGTCTATTCACACCCGCCTACTAAAAGATAAAACATAGCAAACGTAACAATTCATTAGTGTTTTACACTAAACACAAGCAATATACTAACTAATAGCTATGTTACAGAATATCTTAAGCGAATGCAATATACCATACGTTATCATGCGTTAAATCATAAACACAACATATTAGCATTTAAAACAAAATTTACAAATCTTTTCTTATACATCCCCAATAACTATATATTGCTATTGTTCAATACTTTTTGTATCATTACAAGCACATGTCTGACTCAAAAAAAATAGGCTTAACATTAATTATATTATTATCAATTACCACCTTAACTATCTTATATAGCGAAGGCTGGAGAATAAGGCTACCCAACACAAGTGAAGATGGCACAAGTAGCGTAGAAAGACCCAAAATACAAAAAACAGGTATGATTGCTATTAGATCTATACCAGAAGGTGCTAAAGTATATATAAACGACAAAGCCGTTACAGCAACCGATGACACAATCACATCTCTTTCACCAGGAAAATATAGAATAGTAGTTAAGAAAGAAGGTTTTGAAACATGGTCCAAAGAGATAGAAGTATTTCCTGAACTAGTAACTGACATAACTGCAATATTGGTTTTGCAAAGTCCAAAATTAGAACCCTTAACTAACACAGACGTAACAGCGTATGATATGGCACACAATTACAATGAGCTGGCCTACATAACCAAGTCTAGAGAAAACCCGGGTATATGGAAACTTTCTTTAGCAGGTACACCAATTAATTTACTAAAAAACAATTCCGAACCACTAATAAAGGATAACGAATATGCATCCCCGTCATTGGGTGAAAACTTATGGTGGTCTCCTGATGATAAAGAACTGTTGGTTAAAATGAATGACAATGGTTACTTATTATATAAGATAGACAATAATTCCAAGAATAATATCCCAGAATCAATAACAGACGTAGACAAAACTCTAAATCAATGGGCGTCAGATTACGAAACCGATTTTCTAAACAAAAAAATAGAAAGTGTAACGTCTGACGCTGGTTTCCCAGAATGGTTAAAAGACGATTTAGATAAATACCAATCAGAATGGTCTCCTGATGAAAATAAATTTTATATAATAAAAGACGACAAGTATCTTAGGCATTCGTATGCAAAAACCAAGTCAACTGATCAGGGTGATACATCAGAAAACGATAACACGAATTCGAAAGAATCTAATCCACCACAAAAGCCCAGCACCACAAACACAAATCAGAAAAGTGATAAAAATATTGATAATCAATTAAATGTAATTGTATACAACTCTGAAAATCCGTTACCAGTAGGTGAAAAAGAACTGACATTTCCTGTTAAAATAGACGATGTAGAAAGAACACATATTTTTTGGTACTCAGATTCATATCACTTAATTGTAGTTACACAAGACCCAAAAATATCAAATTATTATACAATAGAATTAGTAAGAATAGATGGAACCAATAGAACTACAATATATTCTGGCCTACTTGCATCTTATAAAGCTTACCCTACTCCATCGGGAGATAAGATAATAGTATTAACATCATTAAAAGACGATTCACCAACAAATCTATACGGAATAAGCATAAGATAGAATGAAACTACACGAGGTAAAATCATTGGTTTCTTACGAAGATAGATCCAAAACAAAACTTTTTAGAAACTAAATCTAAAATTCCTAGAAATAAAAAAAATCATGCCAAAAACCACTAACAATTTATATATTTATAATTTTTTAGCCTTTACCACCAACCTATTAATCGTACTACCCGGCGGATAGCATGTAACCAATGTCAAAACAGGCTGACTATACTCAACATCAAAAGGCTCTGTATTCCACCCCTTCACAATTTCTTTCGAAAAAACTTCATATAAATAGGGCTTGTCATCTTTAACAATAATCACAGTATCACCGTTCTCTAATTTATTCAGCAAATTAAACACAGTTGCATACTTGCCCAACTTCCAAAAATTAATAGAAGAATGTGCAAACAAAAATGAATTACCATTTTCACCAGGTAATGCAGTTCCCTTCGCATGCGCTACCCCATTCTCTAAAGCTTTCGTATATTCAACTTTATTGGCCGTGCTAACCTCAGGCACAATAGGTGCTTTAACCCCAATTTTAGATATTAAGATATAATAACTACCTTGCGGGGAAATATAAGGTTGTATGTTTGAATAGTCTGGCCCACGATCCTTATTAACCGTTTTTATACTACCAGATGTTTCATCTATTTGGTGTGGTGATAGATCATAAACAATTTCTGCATACAAAATTGGTATATACGTAAATGTCAAAATGCTAATACCTAAAAGTATAAGGGAATGTCCTATTGTAGAGAAAAATAATTGTTTCATTGACATACTATCGGTCTATTATACACCAAAAATATCAAATTTCAAGATTATGCAGGTATAATAAGAGATACCAATGCTATCACTTTATATCAAACCTCGCTACAAAACTCAGGAATAGTCAGCGCAGAAATATGACATAGAAAAGACATGATGACAACATTAGTAGGTCACTTCTAGCTTTGCATAGTATTTAGATAGTCTAGAGATGCATGATGCATAAAAATTAAAACGCAGTAAATTCAGACCGATATATTGTATTTAAACGAACAAACGACACTTCAATCATGTCGCAATCTCTCCTTTCTATAGGTTCTGCATGACGGCTACCTGTTCTTTTCTTTTTGTGGGTTAATAATCATGGATTTTTCGACAATGCAACGTCTCTCGCCGAGTACGGCACGTGTTCAGTATGGCGACACGCGAGCACTATCCGGCCTGTTTACACAATTACAAACTACTATTTATTCTAAAGAAACCTCGCAACAAACGATTGCAGTTAATGAAAATTAGTTATTGTCTACCAACTCCTGCCAAGGTAAATATAGTTACACTTTATCGGGTAGACGTATTGAATTGTCAATAAAAAAGTGTGACATAAACATGAGTTAGTTAACAATTAGACTGTCTTGCCTGGTGAATGGTCAGCCGATATACGAAACTATATTGCGCATATTCGTTATTCACCTACTTGCGTAATACTTTTACATCGCCTTTTAGTATTTGATAGAAATTACAGTCATTTACTAAATTGCAAACAGTACCTATACACACAATCGACAGAAAATAATAAAAAAGATATAATTTTACGAAGGCACACTGATACGCTCCCGTAGCTCAGTGGATAGAGCACAAGTTTCCTAAACTTGGTGTCGCAGGTTCGACTCCTGTCGGGAGCACCATTTTAGAGGCTTAATGGAAAAAAGTGTTGGTAAAATGTAAGGTTTTTGTTGTAATAGAAATGATAATTGATAAAATTTGAAAATGATAAAAAAAATACAAATATTCTTGCCCAAATTGCAACTCTCAAAATACAATTAAATGGTCAAAATCTAAATCGGGAAATTCAAGATTCCGATGTAATGATTGTCATAAAACATTCACACCATCCAGACTAAAAAAGAAGGGTCTAGGGTACTTTAGCACATAGTATGTGCTAGAATACTAAGCAATGAAGCTAAAAAACAAGTATGTAAAT
>JALWZX010000030.1 GCA_027002375.1 candidate division WWE3 bacterium
TGATTGCTATATACACTCTTAAAATATTTGAAAATGCTGTAAGTATAAATAAGATAAAAATTATCAATAGCACTAATGGATTCATAAATATCCTCTCTCAAAAACTTTTTATCAATATATCACACCAAGCATTAAACTTTTGAAATTACCTTCTGCATATTCAAAACCTAATTTTATATAACCCCTATACCAACCCCAAAGCAAACCTCCTTCAAAATTCAAATTTTTATCCCAAAATGGAGCATAGAATTTCCCATCTTCCCATAATTTAGAGGAAATGAAAATTTTAAAATCATAACTTCCAATTCTAAAATCCGTTCTTAAAACTGGTTCACTTTTATTTGACGCAACCAAAACCTCTAAATTAAAAGAACCTTTCCAATCTAAAACTCTTACGGTAACAAAAGGAATACCCGCTCCTGCAGAATAAATCATAGGAGAAGAACTTTGAGAAAAGTCATAGGAAAATTGAAAAGTCCCATATAAATCAGACAAAGCAGGGATAAACAGATCAAAAGTAAATAAGGTTTTTCTGCCACCAAAGAAAATTGTGACTGTTAATAAAATAATTACCATTATTAAGATAGCTTTTTTCATAATCTTTTAGTACCTCCCATAAATGAATTTTATGCAAAGGATGCCCAAAAAGATGGTAAATATGAAAAATAACCTCCTAAAAAGTTATACCACCATAAATTGGTTAGATCATTATTGTATACAAAATTAGTCGACATACTTTGAGCCATTATTCCTGTATTTACAGCAGTTTGAGCAAATCTTGTAATAGTTGGTTCTATTCTATATTTCAAAGTGTTCTCATCCTGTAAGTTTTGATAAAATTCATCTGTAATTTCAAATCTACCATTGTTATATATTATACCTATATCCTCTAATTGTTGTGAATAATTTTCTAATAAATTTTCAAAAATCGCATAATTTCCTCCCAAATTGGTAACATTCATTCTCAAGGTATTGAGAAAATCATTTATACTTCCCACTAAATTTTCAACTTCTTCACCTATTCTTTGTGTATCATAGGTAACTTGTACGGTAAATTCTCCCGTATTTTGAGGAGTAATTTCAATACCCGGTTCAAGTTCAAAATTTCTTGTTTGTACTTCATATGTAACATTGTTATATTCATATATTGTATTCTGAGCATTTTGAACAACATTATTGATCCCCGATGTAGTTACCAAATTACCCGTAACATCTTCAACTGTAAAAGCGTTGTTTGTCCCAGTATTTTCCGCTGTTAGATTTAAACGAACTTGCCCATTAACATTCTCAACAGCTGCCCTTATTCCGATTCCTGCCTCATTTATACTTTGAGCTATCTTTTGAAGAACACTTTCATTGGTATCGGAATTTGATACATCTATGTTGAACAGATAAGAATTTTCTCCTATAGTTATTCTAAAAGTTTGTGTTCCCGTGTTAAAATCTAAATTATTTGCATTCATTAGATTCCCTTGATTTTGCTGTTCTTGGGCTATTTGGGTTACATTAAAAGTGTATGTGCCAACTTGCGCATTTTCATTTACATTTACCGTAACCCCTTCTGGTGCATTTGCTGTTAGAGAAGAAAATACATTCAAATTTATAAAATTTTGGGCGGTTTCTTCCATAACTTTGGCTGCTTGGTTTACATTTGACATGGACATGTATTGATCAAAATTTGGCATTTGAGCAAAATTGTTTATATATTGAGTCATAAGATTGGTTAGTATATTTTGTGTATAGAGA
>JALWZX010000031.1 GCA_027002375.1 candidate division WWE3 bacterium
ACATTAGTCTTTGCATTAGTATTAGATTTATTATTAGTACCAGTTTTAGTTTTAGTCATAACAATATTTTACTTTTCATAACTGCTGATTGCGTAAGCAATCAAAAGAAGTTGTTTCGGCAAAGCCGAACTCGCCTTAGCGAGATAAATGCAAAATGGCGACTACGTAAGCTGTCGACATTTTACAAAATCTTTTCGTAAATAGCATCAATCTCTTTTGCCCTTGATTCCCAACTAAACATTTTAGCAATTCTAGCAACGTTAACTACTGGTTTGGATTCATAAAATTCTTTTATCTCGTTAGCGACTGTTTTGGGAGCTCTTGATGAGAAATATCTCAAACCTTTAATCTTACTTTGTGTTTCAAATCCATCTGCAATAACAGGCAATCCACTTCCCAATGCTTCGACAACAACCTTTGGTAAACCTTCTGCTTGTGAAGGCATAGCATATATGTCAGCATTTTTGTAAAACTTAGCCAATTCTACATTCTTAACATAACCTTGCCATATAATTCTATGCTCAACACCAATATTTATTGCCATATCCTTTAATTCATTAACATAACTATCATCTTCAGGTGTACCTATCCAGCGTAAATAATACTCACTTGGCAAGTACTTCAATGCCTCAATCAAAACATCGGGACCTTTTCTTGGTATAATTTTCCCAACACATAATATCTCAATACCTTTAGGTCTTTCTACCATTTCTGTACTATTATCCTTTATGCTAAATATTTGTGGTTCATATCCCGACTCAACAACATAAAGTTTATCTCGCTCAGGTTTATAAAATTCATACATTTTTTCTAAATTAGATTTAGATACAAATATACAAGCATCAGCTACCTTAACAGAAGTTCTGTCTGCGAGTTCCCATAAAGGATTTTCAAAATATTTTTGCATAAACTTCATCTTTTCTCCCTTTTCTATTGCTTTTTCTTTTCTTTCCTTTGCCACTATATGAAAATGTACTACATAGGGTATTTTATCAAACCTTCCAAATAACAGTTTATATATATTAAACCACAACATTGTGTGTCCATGACCGTGTACAACATCTATCTTTTGCCCTGTGAATCTTTTAAACAAATAGTTAAAAAGAACACAAGGTGACGTAGTTAAAAATGGTCCGGTATGCTTAGTTAATGCACGTGGTAAGTATGTAACGTAAACATTTTTCTCTGGGTTACTACTAAAATCAAATTTTAGCAGACGTTTACCACCTAGCAAACCAGTTAGAACTTTTACAGTATGCCCTAACTTACCTTGTGATTTAGATAGGTAATATGGTGCTGGCGCTAAACCATTCCATGGCGGTGGCCAATCGTACACAACTCTTAATATATTTAACTTTTTCATACAAATTTGATAACTATTAATTAAGAAATACTACAGTCAACACTACAATGGCACATATTTAGTCGTCCTTTTTCTCCATTTTTTCAAGAGTATATTTATCGACATGCCAATCAGGTAATAATGTCACCAAACCACCAATTAAACTAGTACCAAATCTAATCAAGTGAACTATTAGTGAGGCTGCAGCAGCTTGTTCTGGTGTAGTAAACTGACCAAAGAAAAAAACGTATCCGAAATCTTGAATTCCCAAACCATTCACTGACGGGATCAAACCCATGATAGTAACCACCGGTATATACATCAGAAAGGCCCAAATCGGAATATCAGAACCAACAGCATAAAATGCAGCAATAGTCATTAACATTGCAAAAATCTGAACAACAATAGCCGTTATAAAAACATTTATTGCTTTTAATTTATTAGCCATAAATACGTCATTTGCTTTTTTGAATTTACCAACTAACCTAGAAAACACCTTAACGATTTTGGATAATTTTGTATTTTTTATAAACGAAGAATTATATAAAAAATTATCTTCAAATGAAAAGAATTTTAACGAGAAATAATAAATAGATATAGCAACAAGCAAAAGTGCTATAGCTAAAAACAAGCCGAGTAATCCAAATTTCACAAAAATACCTACAAGTCCTATCAAATATAAAACCATTAACCCACTAAACCTATCCATAAAGATTGTAAACGTACCTTCGCCAGTTTTTTTCAAATCTTTCGACAATCTATATGCCTTATAAACATCACCACCCATTTGTGTAGGTAAAAAATTATTGTAAAAATTTCCAACCAAATACAATTTAGTTAAATACCATATTGATTTTTTCAATTTAAAAATCCCCAATATATATCTAAGCCTCCATGCGCTAGCTAAAACGTTTCCACCAACAGCTAAAATACCAATAACAATCCAAAATACATTTGCATGAGAAACAATTTCTAACACAATTTTATAATTAAAATGCGTAACGAGTAATATAATCAAAACAATACTCACAAAGTATCGTAAATTTCTTTTAATAAATGAGATGATTGAATTGGTATTCATACGTTAAACAACGAATTAAAAATTAAAATATGAGCTAAACTTCGCTATCAGTTAAATTTGCGTTTTCTGACTCAGTTACTATATATGGTTTTCTATTACTACTCTCAAAATATATTCTTAACAACAATTCACCTAATAGACCTGTCATAATCAGCTGAATTCCCAACACAATAAAAATTAAACCAACCATAAACAACGGTCTGTCACCAATGTTTTCATGCATGAATATTTTTACAAATGCTAAATAAAAGGTAATTAGAGTACCTAAACCGAAAGCTATTAACCCAACTGTACCAAATATTCTACCAGGCATCATACTAAATGGTTTAGTAGAAAACGAAAGCATAAATTTCATTGAAAATAAATCTAAAAACACAGTAAATGTTCTTTTAATTGAACCGTATGCTGACTTCCCATACATTCTTTCTTTATATTCTACAGGTATTTCTACGATCTTTTTGGTATATAAACTTGCATATGCTGGCAAAAATCGGTGCATATCACCATAAATCTTTAGGTTTTCCATAACAAATCTTCTAAAACCTTTAAGCCCAGAACCAGTATCTTTTATATCGACACCCGAGATCTTCTTTATTAGATAATTTGCTACTTTAGACGGATACCTTCTTAACGTCGATTTTAACCCGCCCTCTTCTTGCCATCTGCCCTTTCGCCAAGTATTAACAACATCATAACCATCATCTAATTTTTTAAGAACATCTTTTATATATTTTGGTGGAACTTCAATATCTGCTGAATAAGTAATTATGTACTTACCACTAGAGTAATCAACCGCTGTTTGATAGGCAGCGCCCATGCCATAGTTGCGTGAATGTCTTAATGCAGTAAAAAATGAATGTTTTTTTGCTAGATTTTTCATTACTTTCCAAGAATCATCTTTTGATCCATCATCAACAGCAATAACCTCGTACTTTCTATTTAAATTATCTAAAATTGGAAACACCTCTTTAGAAAATCTTTCTAGATTTTTCTCTTCGTTGTAAACAGGAATAATAATACTTATTTCTACATCATCTAATTTGGTGTGCTTTTTTTCATTAGTTTCGTTTTTCATAATCCCTTTTATGATATCATCAAGAAAATTTTTGGCAATATCGTCTAACATAAGCCACAGATATAGATAGCTTTTTCAAATTAATCAATCATTTTCATAATCAAAGGTACATGATCAGACATTGTAACATTTTTCATTATCGAACATGACACGACTTTATTTTTTAACTCTTTGCTAACTAAAATATAATCTATGCGCCACCCATTCTTTTTCTTTCGGGAATCTTTATAATACGAATACCAAGTATAGTTTTCCGGCTCATCATTAAATAATCTAAAAGCATCAATAAAACCCTCTTGTAAGAATTTATTAAAGACGTTTCTTTCTATATCTGTATATCCCGCTCTAGTTGGTTTTCTTGCTCCCTCGTAAACATCTCTCCAATCCCTAGCTACATTTAGATCACCACACAAAATTACAGGTTTAATAAAACTCATATCAACAACTTGAGTAAATAATAATTCATTATATGAAGTTTTCAAATCTAATCTACTTAAATCACCCCTCGAAAATGGAAAATATCCGTTAATAACGTAATATTTATCAAATTCAGATAATATTGTTCTGCCTTCAGAATCAATATGATGACCAATAGATCTATCAATTTTCAATGGTTCTACTTTAGTCAATATCGCTGTTCCGCTATAACCTCTTTTCTGAGCTGGATTCCAAAATGTCTTGTAGCCAATATCTTCAAATAAATACTTTATTGTTTCAATGGCATTTGTATCTGCTTTAACTTCTTGCAGACAAACTATATCAGCATTTATACCTTTTAAAAGCTTAATTAACCCGTGTGAAATAGAGGCTCTTATTCCATTAACATTGTAAGTTAGTAATATCATAGACATATACTACAATATATTAAGTTTTTGGGTATAATGTGGTTATGAAAATGAATAGAGACAGGGCTACTACAATCTTTGCAATTGTATTTGGTGCATTTTTAATCGCAATTATAAATCTATACAATTATAATCCAACAATATTAAATCCATCATTAAAAAGAAATCAAGTTTTGGGAATTCAAACAAAAAACATAAACCAAGACATATATGATAAATCAACCGTAACTAATCAAGCTCAAACAGGTGAATTCCCCATCAAAAAACAAGAAGTAAATGCAATACTTACACTTAATAAATTCTTTGACGATATAGATGAAACTGAAAATTTAAGTAATGTAACCACAATATTAGCAACTGGTGATGTAATGCTTGGTAGGTCAGTTAATTACATGACATTAAAAAGCAAGGATTTTAGCTGGCCATACAAGAACATAGACGATTTGTTTAATAATTCTGATCTAAATTTTATAAATCTAGAAACCCCGATAACAGAAAATTGTAAAGTTAGAAATGATGGCATGTTATTTTGTGCAAACAAATTACATGCGAAAGAACTTGCGAAACAAAATGTAAACCTAGTAAGCTTAGCAAATAATCATACAATGAATCACGGTAAAAATGGTTTAAATGAAACAATAAATTTACTAAACCAAAATGGTGTTGAGCATGTAGGCGTAAATACAGATAAAACTAATTCAAACATATATTACAAAAATATTAGTGGTACTAAATTTGCGTTTCTTGGGTATGACGATATTGAATGTTACTCACCTATTGCCTGCATAGACAAAAATAAAATCAAAAATGACGTTCAAATTGCCGAAAAGAATGCTGATGTTGTCGTAATAATGTATCACTGGGGTGTAGAATATACACACCAACCAACTGATAGACAAATTGATATAGCACATTTCTCAATTGATAATGGTGCAGACTTAGTATTAGGAAATCACCCTCATTGGTATCAACCAGTAGAAATTTATAAAAACAAAGTGATAATGTATTCACATGGAAATTTTATATTCGATCAAATGTGGTCAGAGAAAACAAAAGAAGGAATCGTTGGCAAGTATAAATTTGTTGGTAATAATTTAATTGATGTGGAATTCACACCAATATATATAGAAAATTATGGACAACCGCGTATACCAAATGGTGCTAAAGGTGATAAAATAATCTCTAACTTAGAAGAAATTAGTGAAACTCTCAACTAAAGTTGAGAGTTTCCTATGCCCGTGTTGCATGAAATCTAACAATTGCCTATCTATCTCCTTTCTAAATGATGGGGGCCTTAAACGGCATAGTGAAGGTTTACACAGTCAAATTAATTAAAATTACAACATGCCTAAAATTTCCACAAAATCAAAATCTTCAAATAGATCAAGTAAAAAAACACCATTAAAAGTCAACAAACAAAATACAGTTAAAGCAAAAAATGATAAAAAACCAAGAATCAAAACTAATTGGGATTTTACAATTTTATACAAATCAGACACAGACCCACAAATAGAAAAAGATATTAAAAAGTTTGAAAAGTTATGCTCGGAATTTGAGAAAAAATATAAAAATAATGACAAATACTTAAAAACTAATGGAGCATTGCTTGAAGCAATGAAAGATTATGAAAAGATAGAAGAATTATCAATAAAACCTGATTTATATTGGTATTTAAAAACTCACATAAACTCATCTGATATTAAATCCCAAGCGAAATTAAATTTCACAGAAGAAAAACTACAAAGTGCTCAGAATAAGACACTTTTTTTTGAAATTAATATATCAAAGG
>JALWZX010000032.1 GCA_027002375.1 candidate division WWE3 bacterium
AGATGTTGATTTAATCATAAATTTCGATAGAACCTCTAGTTTATATTTGAATTCCACAAACTTAAAAGTAATAAGAGATATTGCTGACGAATTAGGCAAAACAATTAAATTTGATGTTGAAAATCCTAAGTACAGAGACTATATAGAAGCAGTAAACAACAATACGTTAGAAATAACTGATACACAAATTGATTTGAATAGCGAACCACAAAAAGGAGTTTCGCCAGTTGGTTCTGTATCTGACAATACTAATGTTAAAGAAGTTTCTACTATGCATAAACAGAAGAGGGAATTTAAAAAGGTTTATAAAATATTAGTTGGTATTGTTTTATTTTTATCAGTTTTCGGTTTATTTTTATGGGGAATGCTATGGTATTTGCCATCAGCGGTGGTAAATATAAAAGTTAGCTCAGAAGTACTGGTAAAATTATTAGATGTAAAGGCGGTTGCTGGGCAATCAAATATCGATACTGAGAATGCAACAATACCTGCATATGTACTAAATGTTGAAGAAAAAGATAGTTTAACAAAAGATACGACCGGTGAAAAAATTGTTGGTGAAAAAGCCAAGGGCAAGATAAAAGTTACAAATAAGAAAGATAAGGAAATAAAAATCAAAAAGGGAACAATCGTTAAATTAATAACATCAGACGATGATAAAGAAAATTTAAAGTATGTGGTAGCAAAAGAAGTTAAAGTTCCACCAAAAACAGAAGAAACCCCACCAGAAGATGATACAACCGATGATACTGATTCAAACAATACAGGCGATACAAACCAAGATACAGATTCTAATCAGACAAGTGAGCCAATTGTTACGTATGGAACGGCAACAATAGATGTAGAAGCTGAAAAAATAGGAAAAGAGTATAACTTAGATAAGGGCGAAAAATTTAAAATTGATGATTATGATGTAGACGATGTTGTTGGTGAAAATGAAGAAAAAATAAAAGGCGGAAGTAGTGAAACAGTAAAAGTCGTTTCTCAAGAAGACCTAGATAATATAGAAAAGGAATTAGAAGAAGTATTACAAGAAACTGTAAAATCATCACTAAAGAGAAAAGTCGTTGAAGGGCAAGTTTTATTAGAGCAGTCAATAAAGTATGAAATCTTAGATAAGGAATTCGATAAAGAGCTAGACGAAGAGGCTGATACTTTGACATTAGAAATGACGATGAAAGGTACAGGGTTAGCATATTCAGAAAGCGATTTAGATCAGCTTGTAAAAGAAATGATAAAAACAGTTGTTCCAGAAGAATATCAATTGAATGAAGAAAACCCTGAATACGATGTTGCCGTTGTAAGCGTTTCAGAAGATGGACAATCGTTGCAATTGCAAATTAAATTAAGAAGTTATATTACACCAACTTTAGATGTTGAAAAAATTAAAAACGATTTAGCGGGCATGAGTATTTCTAGTGCTGAACAATATTTGAATGGCTTGAAAAATATAGAAAGTTTTGAAATAAGGCTTTCACCAAATATGCCAGCATTTTTGCAAAAAATTCCAAGAAATGTTGATAATATAAAAGTTGTAGTTGAGAATCAGTGAGATGTTTTAGGGGGAATTTAAGCCTTATTCATGTATCGACACGTATATCTCAAACTTTTTACGTATGTGCTATCTCTGCACGTTATTTCCCTTGATTTTTATAGTTATATAATATATTTATG
>JALWZX010000033.1 GCA_027002375.1 candidate division WWE3 bacterium
TTTGTAAAGATAGTCGAAAAAGAATTAGGGATAAAGCTTAAAGTAGATTCGTTGTTAGAAGCTTTGCTTGAACAGTTTTATCCGAACAAATATTTGCAATTACTTTTACCGACTATTCAACAGAGATTCAAAACTGGTTTGTTAACTAATATGTATATTGAAATGTTAAACGGTTTGTTTGATAAAAATATTATTTCTCGTGAAGGATGGGAGGTGATTATAGATTCAAGCAAAGTTGGTTTAGCTAAGCCTGATAAAAAGATCTTTGAATTTGCTCAGAAACAAGCAAAAGTATCGGCAAACAATATTTTATTTGTTGATAATTCAGAGGAAAATATAAATGCTGCAAGAAATTTAGGTTGGCAAACATTCTTATATGATCCTGTAGATATTGAAAGAAGTAATCAAAAACTGAGAAAGTTGTTAGAAGTGTGATTGCGGATTATGATATTTTTTTTGAGTTATTTAACCTTTCGCTTCTACAGAAGGTGCTATCAATTCACGATAAACTTTTTCTAAAAGTTGGGCATGCTCTTCGTTGTACTCCCTAGCAATCCTAATTGCTAGCTCGCATGCTTTAGTATCATTTAATCGCATGAGTTCTTTTATATCTTCTTCTGTTGCAGGGGTAATGTCCCAACCTTCTTTAATTTCAAATGGATGTGGTTGCATTGCTTCTCCGAGCTCTCCTCTGTTTGCTCTAATTAACTCACTGACTATTTGTCCTGCATCTTCAGATTTTGAAATAACTAAGATTAATTCCCTTGTTTTTGTTTCTCCTTCTTCAGTTATCTCTTTAACAACGGCAAGTTGAGGCCTGTTATCATTGTTATCCATAGTTTTATCATAACATTTTAATACAGTAATTATACCAATATTGGCATTCTCTTACAATGTTTACCTATACTATTTAGGCAATTTATTTGTTTGATCTTGTTCGATTAACTTGCGTAAATAATCAGACATTGAGACACCATAATATTTTGCAGCCTTTTCTAAATGTGCTTTGTGTTTGTCTGAAATGAATAAGTTAAATCTATTTCGTAGCTTGTTTTGTTCTACGTGTACTAGAAAGCTTGTTTAGGAGATATGGTCGGGGTGACAGGACTCGAACCTGCGACCTCACGCACCCCATGCGTGCGCTCTAAGCCATCTGAACTACACCCCGATGGATTATTATAGCATGAATAACTGTCTTGTGTGTTATGTTCTCTGATTTTGATGGTAAAGACATTTATTTTGTTCTAAAATATAATTAATCGCAAATCCGCGATTAATAGTTAATTTTTATTGTTCGCTTCGATGGCAAAACAATCCTTAAGTTTTGAAGATTTCATAAATCTTTATTCTTTATCTAAAACTTTACGGTTTGAGTTGGTGCCGATTGGAGAAACATCAAAGATGTTAAAAGAAGATGATGTTATTGAGAGAGATAAAATCAGAAAAGAAAAGTATGAAAAAACTAAACCATATATAGATAGATTGCATCGTGATTTTGTATACGCTAGTTTAAAAGATTTCAGATTCAAGAATTTATCTGACTACGAACTTGCTTTAAAAGAATATCTAAAAGATAAAGATAAGAAGAAAGATTTCGAAAAGGCAAAGAAGGATTTATATAAAGAAGTTGTTCAAGCTTTTAATAATACGGCTGAAATCTGGG
>JALWZX010000034.1 GCA_027002375.1 candidate division WWE3 bacterium
GTGCAAGATATGAGTATAGGAATAGCTGGCATAGAGGAATAGATGGAATGCAGGTAAACTCCCACTCACTAAGACGAGTTGACCCAACAGAAACAATTCAGGAACTATGGGATTTTACTCACAATGTGATTAAACTGATTTAGGGCTAGCACATAGGAAAATATAAAATGATAATAATTACAAAAATACTTGGAATCATCGTAAATTTTTTGTACCCAGGAATTGGCACTTTGATAGTAAAGAAAAAGAAACTAGCTATTACACAAATTATACTTGCAACAATTGGTTATATATTATTCTCTAATGGAGAACATATCGGTATTTTACTCGTCTTGGTAGCATTAATTTGGTCAATTATCAGTGTCATAACTTTCAAACCAAAATTGGTTCAAAATGAAGACGGTTTTAACAACAGTATCACCATAGTTGAATCATCCAATGATATTCTCATTTTTGAGGATGATAAATTTACAGGTTCTGACAATTGTATTCAATGCCAATTTAATCCTTGCAAGATAAAAGCTTGGTATAAATATCAAGCTATTCAAGCTTGTGATTTTTGGAATGAAATCAACCCAAATACGCTTGGAAGAATCATTGATCGACGGGGAATGTAAAAAAAACCAAATGTCAATAAAGAAACATTAGATAATTACAATGGTAACGTATTTTTATATTATGGAGGTATTTCAAGGTCTGGCTACATATTACTATCATAATTACTCGAAGCAAGGATTGAGAAAAAAGAAACTAATAATTATCAGTTTTTGGATTATAATGAGAAAATAATTCCTCTCTAAAAATTAATACAAAAATCAAAGCTGATGATTATTTTAAGTCATAAAATAATCTTAACCTAATTGTCGAGTTTTACCAACAGAATTCACAAAACCTATAAAGGAAAAATCATGGAACTTTCCGCAGTATTAACAGCCGCTCCTGAAGGCGGGTATGTTGCCTTTAATCCCGAAACTGGAACAACAACACAAGGAGAAACAGTGGAAGAAAGCTTGGCTAATTTGCGCGAAGCCACTGAGTTATATCTTGATGAATTTCCTCTGATAATGCCATATCACCCTTTGTTGACAACCTTTGAGGTAGCACAAAAATATGCCTAAATTGCCCTGAGTTTCAAGTGTTGAAGCTATACGAGCCCTAGAACAATTGGGTTTTTATGTACTGCGCCAACGTGGTAGCCATATTATTCTTCGACGAGGTTCTGCTGGTTGTGTCGTACCAAATCATAGAGAACTAAAAACTGGTACTTTATCAGGAATACTTAAACAAGCCTGTGTATCAGTAGATGAGTTTATTGCAGCATTGCATTCCTAACTTCGCGTTCCAGCCCAGAGTATTTTTAAGGTGGGCAAGAAAAAGACCTTGCCCACCCTACTTGCTTCATCATATCTCCCCCCCCTTTCCACTAATCCCCACAAATCTGTATAATCACATAAATTTTCAAACTAAAATTCCACAATTATGAACACACAAAATTTAAATCAGCTATCTCAATTCTGCCGCGATGTCATGCGTTGCGATCAATTTCGTTTACAAAAACAGATTCGTAGTCTTAAATCTAAACTAAAAAATGGACAAGAAATTGATACTGCCAGTTTAGTCGCAGATATTGAAAAATCATTAAAAAAGCGTCAACAA
>JALWZX010000035.1 GCA_027002375.1 candidate division WWE3 bacterium
AAATGTGGGTTTTTGCTAATATAATTATATAACATTGGGTAATCGTTTCCTGTCCTAAACGATGGGGAACGATTTACTCTTTTAATTATATAATATTATTTCGCAACAACTCTATTATATATACCACCGTACGATATATTAGGTGTAAAACTGTTATAGTTAAGTGTCGCGCGCTTTAGCGCGCGACACACACGCGAGACAATGAAAAATAAACGAAAGAAAAAAATAATGAAAAAACATAAGAAACTATCAAAGTTAACAAACAAAAAGCAAGTTTCCCAAGCACTCAAAAGAAACAGCGCAGGAAATGTGCGTAAAGTAAATACACATACTAATGCTAAAAATTCCAAACCAAATAAAAATCGCAAGCAAAAAAGCATGCAAAAAACGTTGTTCCTACTAATTGTCATAGTTTTTATTGGTGGAGGCATTATTTTATATTATTCAATTAGAAATGTTCAAACTCAAAACCTCGATCCGACAACAGCTGATTCAATAAATGAACAGCATAACAAAGATAATCAGATGAATAGAAGTGATAACAGCGTTGACGCTGACAACGATACAGACCAACCTGAAAATGACAACGGCTTATCTCAAACATACAACAATAAAAGTGCAGACAACATAACCATTCCTCAAAATGCGAATTATATAGATTACTTAGGATTAAATTTAGGTACTATACAAGTTGTATATTTCGATGATAAGGCATTGTTACGAATTCCAAATGCACCAGAGAAAGAATATTTATTAACTATTGATGCAACTGACGCAAAAAAATCAACCAAAAGCAAAACAGATAAACAGATCACTCGTTATATGGTTATAAAACCACATCAAACAATTACCCTTATTAAAGAAGGTGATAGGGTTTCTGTACTATTTAATGGTGACACTGTATTGAGGGGAATCGATAGTGGAAAGACCAAATTAAATGAATTTGTATCGAAAGCAAATGATTTTATCAAGAATTCAGATTGGTTTAAAAATAATTATCATGATCTGATCTTAAAATCTATCAAAATAAATAATTCATGCAAAAATGAATGTTATCTGTTTTCGTATGAATATTTAGTACCAATAGAAAAAAACAATTCTCAAAGTGTAGAGAAATACAGGGTTATTTTATTTGTTAACGACAAGAAAATAAAAGTTTACAGAAAGCCGAAATTAATAGACTGAGACTTTTAGTGCCGAACCCATGGGTTTCTCATCGATAATTATTATATGATTAACTCTATTTACGTTACGTATTAAGGTGCGTGTTTTGAGTTTTGCAATAAAGCAATAGAACCTAAACTGCCTAACAACAATCACTGCCTTTGATATTTTCCCATGTATTCAGCAGTAGAAACTATGCTGTTTTGCATTTGTTTCTCAATTTCGCCACGTGTAGACCCGTCTGGCAAATCCAAGGTTTTATCTAAGGCGTATAACCTGAAAAAATATCTATGAATTCCACCTGGAGGGCATGGACCGTTATACTGTACTTTGCCAAAGTCGTTCAATCCCTTTTTAGCTTCAGCTGGTACGCTATTTTCATTTATCCGAGTTGTTTCCGGACTTATATTAAATAATATCCAGTGTGTAAATGTTCCGACTGGTGCATCTGGGTCATCAACAATTAAGACCAAACTATTCGTTTCTTCTGGTACATTTTGAAATATTAGTTCTGGGTTCATATTCTCACCGTCGCATGTATATTTAGGTGATATGAGTTCCCCGTAATTAAAATTAGGTGATGATATTGTCAATGCCATAGTTTTCTTATTAGAATTATCTAAACTATTATTTATTTGTTGGGAATTCACAGTACTATCTGTTGGCATTTTGCTATTTTGATAGTACTTCCAAATTACAAAAAGCACTAAAAGTATACTTAATGTTAAGAAAATTAATTGATACAGTTTCATTTAAGATATTATATGTATGCTATTTATACAGTGATCTAGGCAAAGTGAAACAATCGGCTTAAATATGTTGTAATTTTGTCTAAGTATGTCTCATCTGGAGTGTCTATAATAGAAAGATATTGATTTACAACGTTTCTAATTTTATCTTTTAGTGTCTTATCTGGAAGTATAAGATACAAGCGACCAGGAAATTTTTCTACTGTATCGAAGACAAGAAAATCCACGCCATCTCGTTTATAGAAAAAGAAATCTACAAGTTCGCTCCACTCGTATGTTCTTTCAGATGCATACTTTACGCCGTTTGTCGTTATCTTGTGTGTAACAGTTCGTGGTGGAATCGATGTAAATACATACACAACAAAGAAGAATAGTCCCATAAATAGTATTAACCAAAAGTCCTTAATGATTAAAAACAATAATGAGAAAAATATTAGAATAACTGCTACGCGTCTATAAAAATCTCTGGACTTTTTCTTAAATGGTCTATCTGGTGCATGCCATTCTATTAGTACCACAGAAGGCTTACGTATAATTGTACCCTTTACAGATTCTGATGATTTATTAGTTTCGGAATTCTGAGCGTTGTCTTTTGTTGGCAAAAGATATTCTTTTACATTCATTGTATTTAGATTGTATCATAATCAATAAATATTGTGCATTTTTAAATTGTCGTTAATTACATTAGACTAACACAATACATTCATTCATCAGTACATATTTAAATCTGCGATTTATAAAGTTGCGTATGAGCCGCGTCAGAAACAGCTATAATATATGCAAAGCCTGTAATATCATCGTAGTCAATTATATTTAAAGATGTGTTATGTATAACAAAGTGAGTAAACACATCGGGATCACCATCTGCAAGTATTTTTGTTAATAAAACGCGTATCCAATTTCCGTGAGTAAATACAATTACCTCTTGGTTCGGATGCCTTTTACAAACTTTTGTAAATGTTTTATAGACATGTTCTGTTGCTCTAGAAAAATCTTTTAAAGTTGCATGTTGTGTAATTGTGCCGGGTTGTGGCCAGTTTTCATTACCCACTTCGTTAAAGGCTGAGCTATACACAACTGTGTTATGATGGTAGTCATTTACAATTTGACATGTATCAATAGCGCGCTTTACTCTACTGCAATACATTGCATCAAAGGTATTGTCTTTCAACCTTTTTGCTAACTGTAATGCTTGAATTCTCCCGAAATTGTTGAGCGGGTAATTTTCTAGTTGTATTCCTTGTTCGTCGTAAGCATCACCATGCCTAACAAAATATAATCTAGTCATAATACAATGTTATCATATTTCTTAATCATCTTTTATTAAGTATTTCATTACTGGTAATTCTTCTCCGCCTAAAAAATTTAAAGTTGCACCACCAGCCAAAGAAATAAAATCGAAACCGTTTTCTAATCCTAACTTATAAACAGCATCTGAAGTATCACCACCGCCTACGACCGTATAACCATCTTCAATGTTAGCTATTGCTTTGCCTATTTCTATTGTTCCTTTTGCACTGTCTAGATTTTCAAAATACCCCATTGGGCCAGCCCAAATGACAGTTCTTGCTTGTTGTAAAATACTCACGAAAATTTCAATAGACTCATCACTAATGTCCAAGGTGTCATTTCTTAAAGTTGCGACTTTAACACTTTGTTCATGCTTAAAATTCTCGACAGATGGGTCTAACGGTAACTTTCCACCAACCAATATTGTATCTGCTTTTCCTAAAAATCTATCTATTATCTTAACCTTATCTTCAGCCTTCACGCCACCTACGACTAAAACAAATGGGTGTTGCTTGCTATTTAACGCTTTTTCTAGTGATTCAACTTCTTTTTCAAAATACAACCCGGCGACAGATGGTAACGATCTCAACACACCAGTAGTAGATGCTTCATCTCTGTGTGCACCAGCAAAATTGTCGAATACAGCAATATCGTAGTACTTTGTTAGATCACTTATAAAATTCTCATCATTTTCTTTTTCTTCAGCATAAAATCTAGAATTTTCTAACATGATAATTTCCCCATTAGACATTTCTTTTACAGCATTCTCAACAGACACACCAATACAGTCAGAAACATGTTTGACTTCCTTACCTAGTAATTTTGTCAATTCTTTTGCATGTGGAATTGTACGCCATTTTTCTACAATCTCACCATTTGGACGTTTGACCCACGTTAGAATTACTATTTTACAGTTTTGTTCTAATAAATATTTAATCGAAGGAACTGTTGCTCGTATTCTATAATTATCTTTTAGTACAATTCTGCCATCGATTTCCTTAGTATCAATATCGTAAGGAGCACAATACAAAACTGTTTTATTTTTTATGTTTGTGTCGTGAAGATTTTTAAATTCCATATATAAATAATAACACGAAATCAACAATATTTTCTAATTTAGCATTGTATTTCGTTGCTTTCATTAGCATAAGTTTCTTTAGATTACAAAACCCATCGGTTGAACTAAAAAATGAAATACTACGTTTTTATGTAGTTGAACGGTAAATTATCAATTCAGGGCAATTTATACTATAATTTACTTAATGATAAATGAATCAATATTAAAAAAAGATTTTACAGAAATAAAAGATTTCTTTAGTGAAGAAACCAAAAATCACGCACTAATACGATTCTTTCTGCTAATACTATTTGTAATTGCATATTTCTTGTTCGAAACATATAAATTAGGGTTAGACAAAGGTTTTCTCGTTTCGCTTCTAACATGGGCGTTCTTTGTGTTATGTACACCGATTGCAGATGCAGGCTTTTTATTAGCATTTCCAATAAGATTATTAATGGGAATTCGAATGGTCTATACGCAAATATTTGCATATATACTGGCTGTGATATTGGTAGCATATACGTTTATGTACAGTTCACAAATGTTCAGCGAAACAGTGTTGCTAAAATTATTCAAGCAAATATTAACCACACCATATCCATATTGGGCAATACTAATAATCTCGTTTATTGGAACAATCTTTTCAATTGTGTTTGGTGATGAATTAATAGATGTCAGTACACACAAAGAAAGAAAAAAGTATCACAAACACAAGAAAAAATACAGGATGATAGCAACTATTTTTATGGTTGTAATGACAATCACACTGTATTACTTTTTAATAAATCAAATAGGTGTGCAATTATTCATTTAAAGAGATTTCGCTCTTAAGCTTTACCGAATCGAACCCGGATCCATAATCACCGTATTTAATGCCGAATTGAAAATTCCAAGGATCTAAGGTTATATGCTTTCCATCTTTAAGTTTAATAACCAAATATTGATGTGGAAAAACATACCACGTATTAGTTAATTTAAGCTGAATATCATCATCAGCAAACATACCACTCTTAACAGCCATGACACGTAGCAAATAATTCATGGTTGTACAATGAAGATAACCTTTTGTATTTAAAATTTTAGCTATATCGGTTTCAAATAATCTGCTGAAATTTAAAAACAAAGACATTTTGTTTCCACCCCATCTCTTAACAATAAAGAAAAACGATTTTTTCAAAAATTCATTTTGATTTGCACCTTCTGAGAAATTTCTTATTGTTTTTTCGAATTGCACGGGTATATTGTCTGGTATTCTACTTTTTTTTAACAAGTTTGGAATCATAATGATTATTCTACACTGTATTTACATAGGTATAAAACTATTTTTAGGGGTTGTTTGAATTATTTTTACTATAAAAACTTTTAATTTCTTGTGTATAGATATCTAACGGTTTAATATTCATAGCAGATCTTCTTTTATCAACGTTTCTTTTGTCCTTAATCGGTAGTGGTTCCATATCATCGTTATCTAAAAACCTAAATTGAGTTCCATATAATTGTTTCTTACCAAGAGTTACTAAAAGCTTATCTTCTAAAAACGCTATATGCTGTATATCAATTTCTTTAGGGTTTTCCTTTTTTAATAGTTCTAAACATCGTTCTTGAAATTCAACATCATGAGTTGAATGTTGCGCAATAAGCCATGCGGAGCGCTCCCCTTCAACACCAACTTTAGAAATGTTTGGCCAGCCTATGTCGTCAATTATCGCTCTTAGCGATTCTGTATTTGCTTTTAATTGTTTCTTTATGAGGGAATTTAATCTCTTATCATCTCTTTTATTATCGCCGAACTTAAAACCACGCACTTTTAGTGCGGGGATGAAGTTAGCCAATATGGTAATTGGCGATAAGAAACCACGGGCTTTAGCCCGTGGAGTTTCATTATTCTTCTGCAATACAAGAAATTGGTCCTTCTTCGCCATTTCAATCAGTTGCTTAGAAATTTTTGGATATTTCATTTCAATATTATTAAATGCACACTTTAGAAATCATACCCCTCTATAATGCGATTCTAAAACGTCAAAGCAGAATACTGGCCACGGGTGATTTGCCTTTACATAATCGTAAAGCTCATCAACCTTATCTGATTCTACACGGCATCTTAAAATCACAACATCTGACCCCTCTACTGTTTCTTCTTTCCAGTATTGAAAGACGTCAGAGTAGACCCTAACAACAACAACTAGATCTTTTTCTAGCAGTTTCTTTGCCATAGTTTCTGCTTGTTTCTTATCTTCTAAGGGGAATTCCACAATTGATAATATGTTAGCCATAGTAATTAAATTAACTAAATATACTGATTTAAATATAAGTTATCTTTGATTCATTGTCGGTATACGTAATTGCTTGCACTGACTTTTACATTATCATTATTAAACTATTAACATAATTTATCAAGTGTAGGTGCATACACTAAATTATAACTATGGTTGTGACCAAACGTTATTACATACGTTGTAATAAGGTGATGGGCTTTAAGTTTTCGAAAGATAAAAAAACAATAGCAATTTTATTTGGTGGAATTTCAACGGAACATGAAGTTTCAGTGATTACTGGGTTGCAAGTTTTAAATAATATTAATAGAGATAAATACAACGTAATTCCAATATATGTTTCTAAAAGCGGTGTCTGGCTTACTGGTAATCATTTAGCAACTACCGAAACTTACGCGAACTTAGATGAAATTCCCCTTAAAAGTGCCAAAGTGAATTTTGATTTAAATCAACCCAAATACATTTCAGTTAAATCAGGTTTATTCAATAGAAATATTAAAATCGATACAGCTATTTTGTGTTTTCATGGTGGTAGTGGTGAAAACGGTTCAGTGCAAGGCATGCTTGAGTTGATGCAAATTCCCTATACAGGTGCTGGTGTTTTAGGGTCATCAATAGGTATAGATAAAGTTTTGATGAAAGAGATTCTCATACAAAATGATATCTTTGTAGTTAAGCATTTATATTTTTATGATTATAAGTGGAATTCAAATCAGCAAGAGGTAATAAGAGAATGTGAAGCAGAATTACAATATCCAATGTTCGTTAAACCTGCGTCTTCTGGTTCGAGTATCGGAATTACAAAGGTTAAAAACGCAAAAGAACTAGTAAATGCAATTAATGTAGCTTTTCAGTTTGATGAGAAAATTATAATTGAGCAGGGTATTGAGGGTTATAAAGAAATAAACATATCTGTTTTTGAAGATGCCAACGGCAATTTAAAGGTTTCAGAAATTGAAGAAGTTTTTTCTTCTAACGAATTTCTAAATTATGATGACAAATACAAATCTAGTGGTACCAAATCTCAGGGAATGGCATCAACGAAAAGAGAGATTCCAGCACAGATTTCCCCTAAAACAAAAAGCTTAATAGAAGACATAGGCAGAAAAACATTTAAAATCTTAAACGCAAACGGATTAGCTCGAATCGACTTTTTGGTAAATGAGAAATTAAATAAATATTATGTAATAGAAATAAATACAATCCCAGGAAGTCTAAGCTTTTATTTATGGAAGCCTAAAGGAGTATCGTTTACAAGTTTAATCGATAAAATGGTTGAATCGGCAATTGCGAGATATGACAAACAATCCAAAAAGGTTAGTAGGTTTAACAGTAATATTTTGCAAAATTTTGATGCATCGCTAAAAGCGCCAAAAGTTGGTGGGTGATATGCTTTTAATAATTTTCTGGTAAATCGTTTTCGATCAAAATAACAGGATTTTTTAAGCCTAGTTTTTCTAGTGTTGAGTTTAAATTTTTAATGCTATTTATGTAATTTATTTTTTTACGATCTACCTTATTAGCTAGTGCATTTGTTTTCTCATTTTTACCAACTAAAATTACTACATCACAAACTTTATTTACTAATTCACTAAGTTCTTTATGAATTTCAATGGTTCTGTTTCCTAATTCCACAATGCCAGGTGTAACAATTATTCTTGTATTTTTGTTAAAAGACTTTAATAAATCTAGCGCAACTTTAAATCCAGATACATTACTGCTGTATGAATCATCTATCAAAACTTTATCTTTCAAGTATTTTACTTCTAATCTGTGCGAAACTGGTTTTAGATTTTTAACCGCATCACGAATGTTTGCATAACTTACACCTAGCTTTTTAGCCATTATTGTACTGGCTAGCAAATTCGAAACATTTCCTAAACCTGCGATTGTCAAATTTTGAAACGCAAATTTTTTACCGTCAACTATAAAATCTACTGATAATTTGCCATTTGAATATTTCATATTTTCATAATAATTATATGTAAAATTCTGTGATGGGCGGTTGTTGTTTTGGTAAAGGCTTTTATCACTTTGAACATTTTCTTTAACATTTTTTGGTGGAATTCCACCGTATAATATCGCGTTATCGGTAAATTTTAAATAATTTTGCTTAACATTTTGGTTATCAATGTTTAGTAATTTAAGAGATTCTTTACAATTCTTATCAACAGCTTTAATCAATTCAAATTTAGCCCTTATGGTATTTTTGATTGAACCAAATCGTTCTAAATGTTGCTCATTAATGCCTGTTAAAATAGCATGATCAGGTAAAACCACATCACACAACTCCTTTATCTCGCCCCGCTTATATGCACCCATCTCACATATAAATATGTCGTAAGAGTCAGATAACTCTAAATCAACAACCTTATAAATTCCAAACAAAGTATTATAACTGTCAGGCGTTTTTAAAACCTTAAATTCAGTTTTCAAAATTTTATACAAGAATTCTTTAGTAGTTGTTTTACCAAAAGACCCTGTAATTCCTATAACAATTAAACCTTTAGATTTCAGTCTTAGAATTTTTGCCTTAACATTTCTTTTAACCAACACCCTATTCAGATATTCATAAGGCATTCTTGTTACCAAACTCGTCAACAAAAATATATATGGTTGTGTAATAAGAAGTATCCAAACGATAAAACCGACAATGCTACCGAAGTAAAGTAAAAATAACAACGCCAAAACCATATATAAGATTGAAACACGCATTAAAAACTTAGCTTTTGACGTATAAACTAAGGGTTTCTTATTTTCAACAGATCTCACAAAATAATTTCTAAAAACCCACTTTATAAACCGTCTCGCTTTGTAACCTTCAAGTTGCAAAATATGTAAATGTAATTTTAACGGAACAAATTTTTCAAGCATCATATTATAACGTTACGTTGTTTTAACCACTTAAAAACTCTTGAACAATTTCTAAAAAATCATTTGGCCTATCTATGTGTGGGTGATGTTTTGCGCCCCAAACAATTCGCACATCACTATTTGGTATAAGGTTGTGAAAAACTTTGTCAGGTTCACATTTAGAATCTCGTCACGACTTCCCCATAAAATTAAAGTTCGGCAATTAATATTTGGTAGTAGAGTTTCAAAATTCTCGTTAACGACTTTAATAAATATATCTTTCATTGTGCTTGCGGTTTTAAAGTCAGAACTCCCGATATGTTTACTTACAGCTCCTTTTACCATTTTAGGCGAAAAAGTTTTTAACGGTTTATACAATTTAACTAACGCCTTCTTATATTTTGATGTGGAATTCACACCTGCACTATCAACTAAAATCAGATTCTCCACAATGTCATATTTAGATGCTAGCAAAATACTAATTCGCCCACCAAACGAATGCCCAATTACATTAAAATTCTTAATGCCTAAGGAATTTGTAAAATCAATTACAAACCTTGCATAATCATAAGTGCCCCATGTTGTAACAGGTTGCGCGCTTTGTCCAAACCCAGGAAGATCTACCAAAACAATCTTATAATTCTTAGAAAGAGCAGTAGAAATATTACGCCAGTCGGCCAAAGAACATTTCCAACCATGAAGAATTACAATAACAGACGAGTTATCTTCACCATAAAGTTCATAATTTATTAACAAGTCATTAATTGTTGTAAACATATATTCGTTTTTATGGCCAACACCAGTGCTTGCATTAAGCTATAGTAGCGCTAAGTGTATTTGCCCAAATCACACTATCCATAAAAACGAATAGTCATGCTTATTATCACAAAAGTTAGGTTGTACTTAACATAGTTATGGGAATATATAGTTAGTATTTGGTGTTAACCATTATTAAGTCAACTTTATAATAATTGACACCATTGTAAAGTTTAGTGTGTAATGTGGAATAAAGTTTCAGAAGCTTTATGCAAATTTCTTCAGTCAAATTTAATCAATAAAAGCTTCGAAGTATTTTCGATAGATGTATTTCCTAGCATAATTTTTCTCATTTTTATAAATTTCTAATATTCCTAATATTATAAGTCTGTCAATAACCTTTTGAGCACCAGGTCGTGTAAAACCAGTTGCGCTCATAACACTTTTTGTATTTACGATTGGATTAGAAAATAGAAAATGCAGTACTTTCATACTACTTTCTGACTCTCTTTTGGTTAACATTTGTATTTTCTCCATGTCTTGATCACGTATAGCACGAATTTTTTTTGATACAACTATACTGTCTTGTGCTGTTTGTTCAACAGCATCTAAGAAAAATTCTAGCCATACAAAAACATTGCCATTATGATAGGCATTAAGTCGATCGTAATAGAGTTGTCTATGCCTTTTAAAAAAGGATGACAAAAACAAAACTGGATTCTCTAATAATTCCTTTTTTAAAAAGAGAAAAGTGATTAACAGGCGACCCGTTCTACCATTGCCGTCCAAAAATGGGTGAATAGTTTCAAATTGTGCGTGAGCATATGCTATGTGAATGAGTGGTGTCGTTATTGTATCGTTATGCAAAAACTTTTCTAAATCATCAAGTGCCTTGTGCATATACATTGGCGGTGGTGGTACAAAGATTGCATTTTTAAGTGTTGCTGCACCAATCCAGTTTTGGGATTTACGAAATTCTCCAGGAGTAGATGGCTGTGTTTCTCTCGCTCCTTGCATTAACTCCTTGTGTAATTCTTTAATAAATCTTAAAGATACAGGGAAGTTTTTTAGTCTTTCAATGCCATAGTTTAGCGCCTTAATATAAAAAATTATGTCATAAGCGTCACCACCTTTATTATCTCCCGCGGAAATTTCAAGTGCATCCGCCATGGTTGCTTGTGTTCCCTCGATTTGAGATGACGATGTAGCATCTTTAAATGCAAACATTTTAAGGAAAAATTCTATATCAGGTAGTGTTTGTGTTATTCCATCTAATTTCCCTATTAACCTTTCCGCGTTAGCTGCTTTATTCAGCAATCGTTGATCAACCAGGAACATTTCCTTCTGTGGAAATGACTCTGGTAAAGAAGCAATATATCCTGATGGTTGTTTTACTTTTTTGCAAATTATAAATTTTTTCATTTTAGTTTACATCTACCCAACAGATATAAACTATATTAGCCTTTAGTTTACATCTTGTCAAGAATGCAAACTAATTTCACTCAAATATTTCAATTTTGTAATGGATTCTAGCGTACGTACTACACGCTTTGATTTTTATACTGGTGGTACCTTTTGGATGAAATCCGAACTTATTTTGAAGAAAATTCTGAATAGGAAGCGGAATGCTTCAAATTCAGCCGAAAATGCAAAAATCGCAAAATGGCGGAGGGGGTGGGATTCGAACCCACGTGGCCCGAAGGCCGCAAGCTTTTCGAGAGCTGCCAGTTAAACCACTCCTGCACCCCTCCTCCACAGACCATACTTGATTATATCCTGAACAACACATAATGTGAATAATTGTAAAGAGGTCTTATTTCTACTTTGCGTTTAATGCAAACACTGGATTTTAAAAGATTAACGCGTGTATTTAATACGGTATTTTTCTAAATCGTATCATCGTCAAGATTTCAATACTTCTCGATCATAATTTTATGCTACTATTAAACCGATTATCAGTTATGCTTTTTGAGTTCAAGAGATGTCTATAAAGAATACAAACCTAACAATTGAAGACATATTAGAAGCACTGTCATTACCAACCAATCAATTTAATGCTTTTTTAAAATCATTTGAAGAATCATATACAGATGCAAGAGTCGCCAAAAAACATGAGAAACATATTTATAATGACATGGACATGATTTTTGAAGTTTTATATAGCTTTTATGTTGATAGGTTAGGTGACAGAGCGTTTGGTAATTTTATTCAAGAGCTTAACTTAATTTCTTTAGATGCCAAAACAACTCAAGCCTTATATAATTTGCTTAGATTGTTGAAAAAGATGTTATGGATATCAGATGTTCACTTATTATATCGATATGTACAAGAACTAATGATTATATATTCTTCGAGTATATTTTTTTCTAACGGAAACTTAAAGATGGCAGGATATCGCTTATTATCAGAAATGATATTTGCATTAACCATTTTGGAGTGGAGACTCCGCAGTAAGCGTGGTAAACAAGAGACTATAAAATATCTAGGTATAGATAACGCGGACAAGCTCGTTAATATTGTTGATGAAGTGGAGTTTGCGTTTATAGCGTTGTATGAATATCTAATGGATGTTGAATATGCATATACTGAAACTCATACAGCTCAGTTAGAACATAACAGAGATTTGCATGGATATAAGTATAGAAAGAATTCAACCGAAACTCATGATAAGTTTTTAAAACATGTTAGACGGGGCATAGAATTATTTTTTTCTGGATATTGGTTTGATAATATTTTAGATAAACACGGTATGCTTAAAGAACTTCGTAGTGCGGTGAGAGAGCGTAAGTATCGTAAAATAAAAGATGCGAGACGGTAAGCTAGCTTTATGAGTATTAGAGATCGTGCACCCATAGCTCAGCTGGATAGAGCGCAACTTTGCGGAAGTTGAGGTCGCAGGTTCGAATCCTGCTGGGTGCGCCAGAATATAAATGTACTATAATAAGTATAATGATAAGAATTCTACATAAATTACATACGCCAAACAAATTAAAAAAACAGAGACTTACGAAATATGCGACATTGTTAATAGTTCTTGGTAGCCTTTTGTTTACAACGCAGCAAACAGCCAATGCCCAAGACGCTTGCAAAGATTATCTAAGACAGCATATATCAGTTAATGGTCAAGACAATACAAAATCGCAAAATCAACAAGCACCAGTTCCACCGCCAAGTCAACCAGGTGCTGTAAAAACGGTCGACATAAATGATCAACTAGGTAAACCTGTTAACATCCATTTTTTCACATCTCAAAATTGCAAGGTTTGCCCAGAAATGCGAGACAATTTATATGAGTTTGATGCCATGAATCAAAAGGTAACACTTAAAGAATATGAGTTAACGCAAATTGATGCGACCTATTTGCTTAAGAACGCAGAAAAAGTGCTCGATATTGATCTTAAAAGTGCGCCAATTATTTTTGTGGGAACTTACCCGGTTGTTGGTGCATGTAATATTTACAATGAAGTTCCATACCTTTTGCAGTCGCTCATAAATGTTTCTAACGGCAACTCAAAATCTTTGATTGATGACTTAATTAGTTTAGGTGGAAATCAAAAGATTCTCACAGACAAAGAGATTGATACATTAAAAGAAGATTATAATATTGTTGAGAAAACAAGTGATCAAGATGATAACGCCAAATCTCAAGACAAAGAAGTTACCCCAACTCCACAACAAAATAATCAACAAACACAACGCGCACAAGTATCATTTTTTGAAAGATTAATATTGCTCATAAAACATTTATTGGGAATTCAATAGTATATATGAAACGCCACTGGCTAAAGTCCGCGGGTTCTTATGATGATAAGTTCCAAAGTGTGTGGTTTTAAGTTTGGCGATAATAAGTATGTTTGGCTAACAAGAAGAATTAGGCTTAAACACACTTAGATAATTAAGAAATCCAGCAGGTTAATTAAGGTTGATGAATCTTGTATTTTCTACCAAACCAAACCCGGACATACTTCTCGACCGCACCATTTTTCGTGCTACAATCAACACATGAACAATATTGATCGAGTAAAAGAAAAAATTGACATCGTAGATTTGGTAAGTACATATGTTCCTTTAAAAAGATCAGGTAGAAACTACAAAGGTTTATGCCCTTTTCACAATGAAAAAACGCCATCTTTCATGGTTTCCCCGGAACTTCAGATTTTCAAGTGTTTTGGTTGTGGCAAAGGGGGCGATATTTTTAAATTTATAATGGAAATCGAAGGTGTTGATTTTCCCGAAGCGCTCAAGATATTAGCCGACAAGGCGGGTGTAACACTAGATTATGAATCATCCGAAAAGTATAAAAAAGAAAAAAGTATTAAACAAAAAATTATAGAAATAAATACAATAACTGAAAGATACTATCATCTACTTCTCACAAAACATAAATACGGTAAAAAAGCTAGAGATTATCTTAAAAACAGAAATGTAACAGAAGAAATGATAAAAGAGTTTGAATTAGGATACGCTCCTAATTCATGGTCTGCCCTTACAAAGTTTTTGCAAAAAAAGGGTTATTCCAAAGATGATATAGTTCTTGCTGGACTTGCAAAATATAAAAATAATAAAAAAGATACATATGATGTTTTCAGAGCAAGGTTAATGTTTCCTCTTAAAGACCATTTAGATAGGGTTGTGGGTTTTTCTGCTAGGGCACTTCTGTCAAACCAAGAACCTAAATATATAAATTCTCCTGAAACGCCAGTTTTTCATAAAGATCAATTTTTGTATGGGCTAAACCTAGCAAAAACTCATATCAAACAAGAAAAGAAGGCAATCATTGTAGAAGGGCAATTTGATATGATTTCCCCCTATCAAAAAGGTGTCAAAAACATAGTTGCTTCAATGGGTACTGCCCTAACCACAAGACAAGCAGGTTTAATAAAACGTTATGCCGACACGGTAATCTTGATGCTAGATAGCGACACTGCCGGTGTTACCGCAGCACTGCGAGGTATTGAAGCTATAAAAATGCAGGAGTTAAACATTTTTGTTGTGCAGTTGCCTAAAAAATATAAAGATCCAGATGAATTGGCACAAGAGAGTATTAGCAAACTCAAAGACTTGATAACTGACGCCATGCCAATTTGGGATTTTTACTTTAAGTATGCATCAGAGATGTATAATTTTGACGATGTTTACCAAAGGCAAAAAGCATCAATCTTTTTGCTACAAAAGATAAAACAAATTGATGATAAGGTTATGCAAGCAGAATACATTAAAAAGTTTGCTGAACTCTTTGATGTAGACGAAGAAACTGTGATTTCCCAATTACAAAAGGTAAAAAACACACCTACTAAAATCGATCCAAACGCTAAAATACTAAATGATGATGTGGAAGTCAAAATTGATGCAATAGTTAAAGAATCTGGTATTAAAAACGCCGATATATCTGAAGTTTATCTATTAGTTCTATTGTTACAATTAGAGCCAAATGATATTAAGTTGGTTATAACACAAGTTGAGCCAAAATATTTTGAAACAGAAGAACTAAAACAATTGTTCACGTTATTACAAGATTCAGTTAAAACAGAAGAAAACCTTGATGTTAAAGAGTTTTATGATAAACTACAGGATAACTATCCAGAAGTACATAAAGTTTTTGAAAACATTTATTTATCAGATGTATGGGAATTACGGCTGAGTTCCCCATCATCACAGTCTAATAATTTAAATTCGTCGTCTTTTGAATATATTGAGAAAGATATTGTTTCAACAATACGAAGGCTTAAAAGGAACTTTCACGAGCGAAAGTTAAACGAAATCGCAAAAGCACAAAAAAAAGCTGAAGCAATGTCTGATGAAAACAAATTGCAGAAATTGAAAAAACAAGCTCGATATCACGCAAAAGAAAAGTCGAATTTATCATCATAATATATGGCAACAGCGAAAGCTAAACCCAACAAAAAAGATTCTGCCAAAACGTCAAAAGAAGCAAAAGCTTTAAAAAGTAAGAAAAATGCACCAAAGAAGCAGATGAAAAAAGATAAAAAAGAAACTAAAGCTACGAAAGATAGTGTTTCTAAGAGTAAAACCGATACTAAAGTAAAGGTTAAAGCAAGCAAAACAAAAGAGCCAACAACAAAAGACACAGGCAAAAAAGATACAGAAAAATCACAGGGGCAACCGAATCTTCGTGATAACCCGAGAATAAAAAATTTAGTAAATAAAGGTAGAAGCAAAGGTTTTGTTACGTACGATGAACTATTACGTGTAATTCCAGAAGCTGAAGAAAACATAGAGTTACTAGATGAACTATACTCAATTTTCATTGAAGAAAAAATTGATGTAATGGAAGATCTGTCTGAAGTTGAATCTGTAAAAGATTTAGATCTCTCAGCATTAGAAAAAGAATTAAAAGAAACAACATTAGAAAGTACGTTAGCAAGAGATGTAACAGCTGACCCAGTAAGAATGTATTTAAGGGAAATCGGACGTGAAAACTTATTAACGGCAGAACAAGAAGTAGAACTCGCCCAAATGGTAGAGGCACATGACTATGAACTAGCAGTTCAAAAACTCATAAAAGAAGGTGCAAAAAAACCAAGAATAGATAAAATCGCAGCGATAATGATAGAAAACTATGAAGGCAAAAAAAGACAAATAAAAAGAGCACAAGAAGCAAAAGAACAATACGAAAGATTTAAAGCAGAAGGAAAATTATTTAAAATGAGAAAAGCACGAAAAAGATTAATAAACGCAAACTTAAGACTTGTTGTTTCAATTGCAAAAAGATATATGAACAGAGGTTTAACATTCTCTGACTTAATTCAAGAGGGAAATATAGGTTTAATGAGAGCGGTAGACAAATTTGACTGGCGAAGAGGATTTAAATTCTCAACTTATGCGACATGGTGGATACGACAGGCAATAACAAGAGCAATCGCTGATCAAGCAAGAACCATAAGAATTCCCGTGCATATGATAGAAACAATAAACAAACTAAAAAGAGTTCAAAGAGAACTAGAGCAAAAATATGAAAGAGAGCCAACAGCAGAAGAAATAGCAAAAGTAATGGACATAGAACCAGAAAAAGTTGAGGAAATACTGAAGATTTCCCAAGAACCAAACAGTCTACAAACCAAAATAGGGCCAGAAGGTGACACAGAATTATCAGAATTTATAAGTGATGACAATACAACAGGACCAGAAGATTTAGCATCAGAAGAATTATTGAAAGGCCATATAGGTGAAATCTTAGACACATTAAACGAAAGAGAACGAAAAGTTTTAGAATTAAGATTTGGTTTAGTAGACAACAAGCCAAGAACATTAGAAGAAGTAGGAAAAGTTTTTGGCGTTACAAGAGAGAGAATAAGACAAATAGAAGCAAAAGCTTTAAGAAAATTGAGACACCCATCAAGAAGCAGACAACTAAAAGATTATTTGGCGTAGATGTATAATGAGTTTGGGGAATTCTAACGATTTCTTTCTTAGGAACTCGGTGGTGAAATCAGTTTGGGGTTAGCAGTTTCTGTGTGAGAAACTTGCTTGTGGAATCGGTCGGTGGGGGGGGTAGCAGTTTGTCTGCACGAAATTCGTGGGTGAAATTGGTTAGATTCAAATGAGGCGGGGCGTAAAAACGCCCCGCCTCACATCTAAATTTTCAATATAGAAATTTACAATTAAATTCGGTAAAATAACCGATGTACATTGACAGACACAGTTAATCAACTACAATATTCGAATAGTCATTGTTTGATATTCATATACTATTCCGCGGTAGCTCAATGGTGGAGCAGGAAGCTGTTAACTTCAAGGTTGCTGGTTCGAGTCCAGCCCGCGGAGCCATTTATTAGTTTTTTGTGTTTCATAGATAACATCAAACGGCTTATTTAGTGTAAACACAACATTTTCTTTACTTATTTCTAAGTTCGCAAACACTAATTTCAGTAGTTCATTCTTTTTTTCTGTGTTTGCCTTGTTATATATATCATAAGCTCTTTTTGAAAGCGATAATATTGTACTGGCGACAAAATAATAGTCTCTATTCATCTCTGATAGTTTGGTTATACGTTGTTCGATTTCTTTCAATCTATGTTGTTTTTTATCTACAAAATTATCAAACATTTCCTTTGTAATACTATCGTTAATGAATTTTGCCATTGCTTTGTCCATTTCGTCTGTTATTTTATTCTTTTCTGTTTGCAACCTTCTAACTTGTGTGTTGTAATAAATCGTTTTTTCCTTGTGACTTTGCTTTAACCTTTCTATTACATCATTTATCATTTCTTCTGGTAGAGAAAGGTGTTCTAAAACATCCTTTACAGCGTTGTCTTCTATAAAATTTTCCCTTACATGTGGATGCGATTCACAAATTCCTTTATAATTTGTACAACGTCCGTACACATGCCCTTTCTGTGTATAAAAACTTATACTACAACCACACTCAGCACATCTTGCCAATCCTTTGAATATGAATGGCTTTGACATGTTTTTATAAGGATTTGTGGTTTTCTTATGTTTTATTTGTTGAACCCTATCAAACAGTTCCTTGCTAATTAGTGGGTAATAGTTATGTTTATATAGATTATTTTTAACTCGCATATAACCATAGTAGAAAGGGTTGTTTAACATATAGGCGATTTGACTTCTTGATAAAGGTTTTCCCGATTTTCTATTTCTCAGTCCTTCTGTTTTAGCAAGTTTCCTTAGTTTAGATAATGAATATCTATTTGTCGCATACTCTTTAAATAACTTAATAACTATTTCAGCATATTCGGGGTCGGGTACTATCCATTTTGTCCCATCCTCTTTTTTAGTATTTTTATATCCTATTGGGGCTTTAGTTATCCATCGCCCTGTTGAATACATATTCTCAAATGCCCTCTTAACATTATCTGATATCGCATCAGAATAATATTTTGCTAAGTTAAGACTTATACCGTATTGAAACTTTTGTGACGCAGGAGAATCACGATTTATGACTGTGTTATCCGATACAAAATGCAACTCAATCCTTTCTGTATCTACTAATTGGCTGAGTTTTGCTATTCTTTTGTCAAAAACATTTCTTGTTAATCGGTCAACTTTATCTAAACAAACAACAATGGTTTCATACTGGCTAATTTCCTCTATTTTTTCGATAATTTTGTCAAAAGTTTTCCGCTTTGTTTTATAGGCACTTTCATCAATTGAATATTCAGCTACTATGTCTAAATTGTTGTGTTTACAATATGTTTTCAGTCTCTTCAATTGAGCTGGTAAAGAATTATTCGCCTCTTTTTGTTCAGGGGTTGAAACTCTTGCAATGATTAAAGCTTTCATTTTTATAAGATTTTTGCTTGTAATAATTAAAGGTATTATTACAAGTTAAACTAAAGATATGTTACTTATAGTCCGTAGACTAATAGTACACTAATCGCAATACTTTAGTAAATGACTAAAGCTTATAGCGACGATAAAATTAAAAAACAATTTGGAAATCGAGTTCGTTTATTGAGAAAAAAACTTAACCTGTCTCAAGAAGAACTTGGTTTCCAAACAGGATTAGATAGAACTTATATATCAGGCATTGAAAGAGGGTTTAGAAATCCATCTTTAGTTAATATTAACAAGCTTGCTAAGGCACTAAAGGTGGATTTAAAAACCTTATTTGACTTTAACTAACCAGACTCATCACTGCTTATTACATCTGATAACTTTATGGGTTCATAGCTATATAAACTTCGGGATATCTTATAAACGAATGGTTGATGGGTTAATTCTTGTGATTGTATTCTATTAATCTCTTTAATTGATGCATCGATGTAGGAGTCAATATGTGTTTCTGTGTAATAACTGGATAATATGTTCTTTAAGTTTCTGATTCCAAACTGATTCATATGATAGTTTAGGTAAGCTAAAGCTAATAATTTCTGTAGTCTATAAGTTTTTTTTGTAATCTCTGATGATACCGTTAATATATGAACTATATCTAGTGGTGTTTGACTGTATATGAGTGGATTGTTTTCTAAAATATATTTGTCCCATACTAAATTAAGAATTTTCATTGAAACAGATTCATTAAAAACATCTTTGAAGTGTACTTCTGTTTGTTCATATCCTATTTTGCTAAAGAAATTAGTAATTTTCTTTCTATTTGTTAATCTTACTTCAAATCTAAGCAAATTTATTTTATTTCCTTTAAACAGGGGTAGTTGATGATATTGTAGTTGCTCTTTGTCAACAGATGCCCTCTTGTTTTTATAGTAGTCCTTTATTTTGTCGTAAAAGACAATTTGCCAGGAGCCGTTATCGAAATATAGTGCATGTCCATCATTTTTAAATAATTTAGTTGTTTTATGCAGGTGTTTTGTTACATTGGATTTGTTAATGGTTTCTAAAATTTTGTTTGTATTACTATTAACTTGAATGTTTTTACCATAATGTACAATAATTACTTTTGATTTTACTAAAGTATCTCTATCTACATTTACACCCATTGCGAAAATCTTTTTTTGTAGGGTGTGTATTACTTCTGAAAACTGATTTTCTGACAATTCGTCGATATTGTTCCCATATAGTAGTTTAGGGCACGAGAATTCTATAGTTAAGTTAAATTCTCTTTCTTTTTTATGTGAATTCCATCTATAAATTAATGTTAGTCTAGGAAAATATTTATCAGATTTTTTAGCATTATAGGGGAATTTTTTAAACCTATACGGTTTAAGCCCAGTCTTATAATATTTGTAATCATCATTTGTAATCCCAAAATTATTTGGATTTGTAATTTTATATTGAGTTTTAGTTAATTCTAGCTTTACAGTATCAATCATAATTGTTGCCATCTAACTCAATTAATAATTCAATATAAGCAATAAGGATATCGCTAACCTTAGGTTTCAAGTTCCCATTATGTTTGCCTAATTTGTACGCCTTTTTATTCATATGTGAATTTTAACCGAAAGGATTGTGGTGGCAGTTGAGTTTCAATGGGTTTCAGTTTGTTGACAAGGATGTTTTACAAAAAGTTTGTATTTGGTTATTTCTTCCAGTGCGTATATCTTCCTATTCTTCGTTGTTCTTTGATGTATCGTTTTTTATATTCCTTTTGGCATTCCTTATCGCCGCAGGTTTTGTTATTAATCCTTTTAGGTACATATGTATTTTTGCATATCGGGCATACATACCTTTTATGTAAGTTTAGTAATTTGGTTTGTATCGTGTGTTGTATTTTTAGCCCGTTCAACCTATTTAAATGAAATAAACCCCAACTAGCCAAAAAGTACATGTAATCTGCTTTAGTTAGAACTTCGTTGTTTATGCACTTTACATACGCCCATTTAAACTTTGTATCTAAATTAGCTAGTGAGCCAAACCCCAATAAAGTATAAAATACACTTTCTAGTTCATCTTTTGTTAGATTACATTTATTCAATAATTCTTCAGATTTGGACTTACTGAAATATAAGTTCCGTAGTGAATAGTATTCTTTTGAGAATTCCGTTTCATATGGATAATCATCATCCGAGTTACTTAAATTCAACATATCGTTTCTTTCTGCCTCTACTTTGTCGGTAAATTTTTGTATTAACATTTTTGTTTTATAATAGATTAATACGAATTTAGTATATTTAGTCAAAAATTCGCTGTAAACATTCCTTTTACTTTTTAGCACATTTATATTCTGTCCTTCTTGTACTTTTTCAATATTTTCAATGTTCATATGCATCAACTTATGTAAATTTGGATATATTTTTAATAACTGAAATACAATTGTAATTTGTGGTCTTGAGTAATAAAAAACCGAGCCACTATCGGTTTGTGCTTTCATTATGTAATCGTTGGGAACAAATGTATCTGTCTTTACACAAGGGTTCAGTAGACCTTCCTGCCTTAGTTGATGAAGGAATTCTTGGTTTATCTTCTGATGTATTCTCTCTTGGAGGTACATGTTGCATAAATCAATAAACCGACTTTCATTTGTTAAATCGGTTGGTGTAAAAGGAAATCCATTCTTTGTATAGTATATCTTCATTACTTCATTGGTATTCTCTTTTGTATGAAATGTTAAGGTTTATATGGGTTTTGTTTGATAGGTTTACTTATAGTCTACACTTTGTTATATTTTATGTAAATTGTAAGCAATATTATTAGTGTAAATATCGAAAAGGAGGTGAATATCAATGAACAAATTTTTAAAATGGGGTGGGATAGTATTCGCTGTTCTTTTCGTGTTTGCAGTAATTGGTGCTGCTATGAGCGATGAATCATCGACAACCAGTAGTACACAAGATAATCCAGCGAAAACATCAGAAAAGAAAGAAAACACAACTCAACCCGTGAATACTGACGACAAGAACCAACAGGAAGTAAAAAAAGAAGAACCAAAAAAAGAAGTATTAGAAGTAAATGCTAGAACATTTGTGGGAGAGTTTGATAAGAATCAATTAGCTGCTGAAGAAAAATACAAAGGAAAAATTATAAAAACATCTGCGTATATAGATAACATATCGGAAGATATTTTAGGAAATCCGTTTCTATCATTGAATCCTTCTAGTGATAAATATTATGTAGGAACCAGTATGCAATGCTATTTTGACAACAAAAGTGAATTGACAGATTTAGAAAACGGACAAAAGGTTACTGTTATTGGTAAGGTAGATGAACAAAGCTTAGGTATTATTTCAATAAAGGATTGTAAGGTTGTTGAATAATTTATTCTGGCGGGTGAGAAATTTGTTCTTACCTGCCAGATATAAATCATTTATTACTAAGATAGCGATTGTTTGTGTTTACACATAATGTATAGTACCCTATATTTTAAGTTGTATGAACGAACGCCACATTATAAATAGAATCCGACAGATTGTTGAAAGCTTTTTGAATGAAAATAGGGCTATTGAGGACCTAACCTTTAGTACTCTGCTTGAATATTTTCATCTTGAGGAATCGAATATTTCAGATGAAGTTTTACGAAATTTAATATCTGATATCATCTTAATTGAAACACAAACGAATGCAGATAGTAGCGTAGTGGCAAAAAAGATACTTAATGTATTGAAAAACATGCCAACAGAATATGAATTTGTGTTTAGGTTACCTCAGAACAATAAATTACACAAGGTAGTTAGCATATGCGATAAAATCGCTTTACATAAGGTAGATAGGAGAAATGCAAAAGTTTATACAGCACCATTTAGTACATACGAGCATTATCTAAAGAAGATGATATTTGGATATAGTCTGATTAGCGTTGGGGATTGTGTATTAACCGTTAAGTGCAATGGGTATGTAGATAAAATGGGTTATTCGCACCTAATAGATATTATCAATCCAGAATTTGTTCGTGATGTGATAGTAGGGATATATATTGCATTAGGTGTTCTTAAACCTAGAAACACATTGCCAGCCATATTGAGTTCTAATAACATATATAGTATTTATGACAATAATGGTGAATTAGTACGCTACAATAACGAAACAGATGAATATGATGCGATTCTTAATAAATATGAATTTGCTGATGTAGATAACAATATTTTTGAGCTCGGAAATAATGTAGTAACCAATTTGTTTTGTGCAACACAACATGAAGATAATAAATCCAATCGGATGATAAAAAATGGTGTGTTCTGGTTTGTCCGTAGCATAGGAAATAAAGATAATCATCTTAAAGCAGTCTTTACTGTAGCTGCATTTGAGTATTTAACTGGATTGCCAAGGAATACTAAGAAAGAGGAATTTAGAGATGTAGTATCTAAAGCTATAGGCGATGAAGTTTGTGGTATTAATGTTAGTGATACTCTTAAAAGCCTCTACTTATTTAGAAATGACATTGTCCATGGGGATGAAGACATTATTGCCTCGAACTATTATAATGTTTCTGGTAGTATAGATAAATCTGTACTTGTATACAACAGCATTCGCCTTTTGGAACGATTTATTGCTAGTCAAATCTTTGATTCTTACCGTTAGATTCAAAAGGTTATGGTGGATTAATAATAAGTTGTCTATTAACTTTCCAGTAGGTTAAAGATTTGTTACTCATTGCCATACAAATTAATAAGTTATATAGTCTAATTAATATATTATGGGAAAAAAGAAGCAATCAAAAGATTGGTACATAGCGGTAACACACTTGTTAACGAGTGGCTTTCTTATATTCATACTTAATTTGGTTGTAATATTTTTAGCTATTTTCCTATTTCGTATAAATTTGAAAAATAATACTACAGTTTTTGTAATTATTACATCAGTTATTTGGATTTTAAGCATTTGGCCTGCGGTTATGTATTCTGCTAGATATATAAACAAAGCGTATATTGTGCAAGATAGTGAAAATATAGCAAAATTATCAACGATGTATTTCGGAATTTTAGGGGGCGTCTTCAGGTTAATAGTTTTGTTTACAGAAACAGCTCTTCTTATATCGATTATGAAGTTAGCTTTTTTTGCGATTGGTGTTAGTGTATTTTACACATTAAGTAAGATGTATATTAAAAATGTTACGTAAGATTAATTGTGGTAATAAATTTCTAAAAATTATGAAACAAGAGTCATTGATTATATTCTAAAGTACAGTAACGCAAATTCAAGATGGTACAAGTAATGTTTTCCAGGTGGATATATTGTTACATTTATGAAACTGTTTTTCATAAATCAAGAGTAAGTGATAGTTTATATAGATATGTTAGGAACGGTTGCTCTGGTTGGTTTTGGCTACCATAAGCAATTCTTTTATAAGTTTTTATTGATTAGATAGTTGTATAATTTTGAATCTAGATGTGACGATAGCTATTTCGGTTATACTTGAATATTTGTTTTTCGGGTATCGTATATGATAATATTTATGAAAACTTATGAAAATTATTCAATTTGACGAATCGGATAAGGAATTTTCACGCGCACTTGCCAAGGAGAGATTAATACTACCATTTTTTGCATTCCCTAGTTACAGAGATTTTTCATATTTCATGTGGGATTATGCAATTACATTATTTATTGGTGGAATACTAGACAGAGACCAAGCGGATAAAATATTCTTGGTAGGACCATCTGAGGCATATCGAGAAAGAAAACCCCCTTGGAAAAGATATAAATGGGATACAAACAAAAAGATAGAGACCATACAGAAGGCGAAAGTATTATCTTTATATATCATAGAAAATTTACTAAGATTAGATGCTTTTGAGTTGCCGTATCATTGCAGGAAAGCCTTAGGTTTCGGGTTTATTGAGAATACCAAACTAGAACTACATAAGATTACAATTGAGTGGGTGCTAGTTTATTTAACAGAGACGATATTAGTATTAAACAGAAAATCAGAAATCAAATTGCCCTACGCTACTATGTTTTTAAACTATGTTGTTAACGAATTGTTAGAATACGTTGAATACAGCGCAGAGGAAAATTCTGAGAAAGTTAGTGAGGTATTTGTAAACGCAACTCGCAAGTACTTAGATTGTGCAGATGAGGTAAATAGTTGCAATATTTACTCTAAAATATCCGACGAGATTGCTAATGCGCTTAACACAGAAGAGTATGTCATCAAAGACTGTGTGAAGAATTACTTTTTGAACGATTTGTTTCTAAAAATGGATATTGAGGGGATAGCAAAATTTACAAAGCGTGGGTTGTTAATTAGCTTTCTGAAAAGTGGTTTCTAACTTCTGGTGTAGTATTGTGTTTATTCTTTATTGATGATATATATAATATATGCGAGTGAAGAAGGTTAAAAACACAAATGCAGGTGCACTGTTGTTCATGCTATTCTTCTTAGCCAACTTCTTTCTATATAATATTATATTTCTTATCATTTCTATTACTCTTTTTGGGTTCATTTTGAACGATTTTTATTTATCATGGACAATTGGAAATATTGTAACAATAGGGATTATTTACTTGTCTATACGTTCAGCCACTCGATTCTTTTTTAAATTGTATACTGTTGAGAATCCAGAAAGGATGAAGTCTATAACAGCTTTTTTGTTTTTCGTATTCAGTTTAATCAGTTTGGTTTTTTATTATACAATTGAGTATGCACTTTTCGGTTTGTTGGGAATTATTATAGATGTTCCTATATTTTATATTATTCTAAATAATCAAGTTGACGCATACAATAAAGTTGATTAGGAGGGGTTAATATGTTAGTACCAGTATTGAAAACATGCTCGTGGTAAATACAAAAATAGCAGATATTTGCTTTTATTGATATAAATATTTATTTGATGATTTATCTATAATTGTTTGGTCATTAATTGGTGAGAAAATGTACAACTAAAATAAAAGAAGTTCTCAACACGTAGCAAATAGGTCTGTAAGGGGGGGCGTAATGCAGAAGTAATATGAAATAAGGTAATCCGTAATAAATTGGTAATTTGTGTGCATGTGATATGTATTACTATTAATTAGTGGTTGTATGAGATATGATTCAGTTGTATGTGAACCAATGAAGGTATGTTTGCCCGCAACTACAAATGACTAGGTATTATATATGTGAAATTAGATAGACAGATGTTTATCTAGTAAGATGAAATATTGATTGCGGGCTTGATTAATATAGTTATTTTTGTACGTATAGAATAAGCTTAATAGACATATTCTAATAGGATGGGACATATCCATGCCTGCAATCGTAATTTCCCTTTATGTATCCATTATAGAATTTGCCATAAGAATTAGCCATTTTAAACTTATACCACACGGATTTAGGAAGACCACAGTAATGATAGTATGTTGATTTTAGCTTTATAATCATATATCTGTTCTGTGCGTCATACCAAGCTCCTCTAATGAACGAACTTCTATATGTATCCAGATATTCAAATCTGCCATTATTTATATTTACTGGTGTATCCCTGTATTTTATCCATATATAATTATTATTGTATGTGTATTTTGAATTGTATTGTGGGCTTGCATTCGTGGTTTTTGAAGTGTTTGCAACCGTAAACAGTAGTGAAATGATAATGACAGTGCTTGATAAGAGTAGTGTAATTGTTAATATGCATCCCTTTAATAATTTAGTCATTCTGATATTATATGTAATATAACACAAGAATATCGGTAGTATAAATTCTTTTTATGTTAGTTATATGGTATACAGTAGATGAGTACATTCACTCAAAGAAATAAAACATCGAAAGAATTCTCTGGTCCAGAAGAAGCCTCTCCCCTTTTAAGGATGAGAATAATCAGAATATATGAAAAATATACTAAATCGGTAGTTATGGATGCATATAACGATGATTATATAAATGATAGTATGTTTTATGACGACTTGTGTATACATTTTGGTGTGAAGCCGTTTTACTACGACAGTTTAACTGATGAGGATAGATTTGAGTATGGTGATGTGTTTGATTTTGTTGAATTGTTATATAAAAGAGCTGTTGATGAATTGAGCCACGAAAGAAGAAAGGGTGTTTTGCGTGATATACAATACGCGTTCGAACTTTCTGGGTCTGTTTACACCTTTAGCGAAGATGGCCATGTAATACTTAATTCTGATGATTTTTTTGCAGAATTGATTGATGATGTATATGAAACCGCTATATTAGATGATTTAGATGATTTATACAAAGATAATATAAATGGTTTAATAAACAGAACGAAGCATCCACAAAATATAATTGTTGATATGGCACAGATGTTAGAGGGGTTTTTACAAGAACATTATGATATTCAGGACAGTGGTGATGTAGATAAACTTAGAAATTATAGTGTACATCCAACACATATTAAGATTATAAAGAAATTATACGGTTTTCGTGGCAGTACATCAGCACATTTCAAAAAACAAAGACCAGGTGAAGCTGATGCACTTTGGTTTGTAACAGCAGTTCTAAATGAGATTAGATATTTGAATAGCAAAAGACATGAACCTAATGTACAATAGTTACAAACTCCTTAGCGAGTTCAAAAACTGTCTCATCTACAGTTCGTAACTCGTCAACTAACTGGAGCCATTTTTATAAATAGCATAATTTAATGAAGAGTATATATATAGAATTTATACATGTTATCGTGCGAACCTATCGATATTAATGACTCTGGATTTTTAAACTATCCGATTGAATCCAAGTCAATAGAATATAAAACATCTTTTGCATGGCCTGAAAAGAAAGATTTTCTTCCAGATAATCAAAAAGCACAAGAAGTTATAAGAACTATTCTTGCATTATCAAATACACGAGATGGTGGCAAAATAATTATAGGAGTGGATCAGGACAGAGAACATAAGAAACTGACCCCTGCTGGTGTATCAGAAGAGATTTTAAAAACTTATGATCATGACAGTATTTTTGAGATGGTTAGATATTTTGGAAATCCACAACCAGAGTTCGAAACCAAGTGTCACAAATGGAAAGATATGAAGTTTATTATTTTTCATGTAGAAGGTTTTAAACAAGGCCCTGTTATAAGTAAGACAAACATAAAAAAGAATATAGAACAAATAAAATCTTCTGCAATATATATCCGAACTCACAAACCAGAGACAAAAGTGTTAGATAAACCCGAGGAATTATATAATTTAATGAAGTTAACTACTGAAAAGAATGCCAGATGGGTACAGGACTTATGTGTCAGTAAAAATAATAAGACTGCAAGTAAAGGATTTAAGGACAAGAAATCGCAGAAAAAAACAGCTGTAAGGACTAATGAGCAGAAACTATTTGGACAAAAGAAATCCCGTCAACCGTGTAGCACATCGTTGTTGTCGGATTTGAATGAAGACTCTGAGATTCTTGTTAATACCATTAAATCTAAAGGATATTGGATGGTTAGTGTTTACCCAATTAGTAATCATAAAAAATTGATACCCTCGAATAAGCTAGTAGATATAGTTGATAACGCTCAAGTATCGCTTCGTGGTTGGTATTATCCACACATTACTAGAAAAGAAAGTATGCCTTATAAAATTGTTGAAGGTATTGAACATCGAACTAACTCAGGTGAATATAAGGAATTCTGGCGTATGAATACAAATGGTAACTTCTCTATCATTAAATCTTTGAAAGAAGATTGGATGTCAGATGATGTTATACAATCCTATATATTAGCCAAAGATATTAAATTGGATGGGAAATGGCTCGGTATTGTGAATGCTTTATATTCAATTACTGAGTTTTTTGAATTCGCTAGACGACTATCAATGCTTGAATTTTATGTGGCAGGGATTGTTGTTTGCATAGAATTATATGATATATACAAGAGATACCTTGTTGCCGATTCCTACAAAAAAATGCCATTTTATCCAACAAAAAAATATGTTTGTCAAGAGCAAAGGCCTTTTAGGTTTAGTTACACTTTCGAAAACAATGCTACAGACGATTTTAGAAATAAAGCATTTGATGCATTTTTGGAGCTATTAGATTTGTTCAATTGGAAGAATATTCCTGTTGAGAATTTACGGGATGATCAAGTACAGTTCCTTGAAGGTAAGTCTTAAAGTGTGTAGATTTAATCCTATCTATGGTTTGCATCTTTGTTAATTTTAGGTTTTTATTAGTTTGATATTTAGTTATGATAGTGCTATAACATACCTATAATGAATCAATCTCTTACAATCTTTCTAGCAATAATATTTGGTTCTATTATAATTGCAGGTGGAATTTATTTTGGTCTTACTAGTCTTGGCAATAAAACTGTGATTTCCACCGAAGAAGAAAAAATACTAGAAAGTAGAAACTCAAGTAAAAATTTACCACCACAAGACATACCTGATTATGATAAATATGGCACGAAAAAACCTACTTCCCAAAATTCGGCAGATAGCCAGACACAAGAAAATGCAAATAAGAATGATATGGGGAATTCACAAGTTGACGTTCAGCAAGAGTCTGACCAACAGCAACCAGATGACTCTAATCAATCAGATCAGACTAAAGACATAACTTTTACTAAGACAGAATTGATAAAAGCACTAAGTGACCAAACAGGTATAGATGAAGACAAAATAGAGTTTTCGATAGGTGATCAAGTAAAAAAAGATGACAAAATTCTTTTACAAGGAACCGTTAAAGAAAGTGGTTACGAAGGTGGTGGCGGATTCTTTGCTGTCGTTGATGAAAACGGGGTAAAGGTTACATACTCAGGCCAAGGTGTTCCAGAATGTAAAGATATAGATCCGTATGGGTATCCTAAAAGTTGGGCTGATTACTGTTTAGATGCAAATGGTAATCCTGTTGAAAGATAAGCCACTTAAAGAAATCCTTAACAACCAGTACATTTAGACTGATAAAATATTTGATCGGTTTGCGTTTTTTTAAAACGCAAACCTCTTCAAGTTATCCTTATTTATAACTTCAAAATCAACATTTCCATATTCTAGCCATTTTTTAGGTGGTTTTACATTTTCACCAGCTTTATATTTAATTTCATACCCAAAAAGTTTCCCCTCTCTATCTTCGACCAAATCAATTTCACTACCGTCATAAGTTCGCCAAAAATATTGTGTTGCATAAATCCTATGATATTCTCTATATTTCATTCTTTCCGAAATGACAAAATTTTCCCAAAGATGACCAAGGTCTTGCCTTTTATCAAAAGTATTAAAATTATCAATAAGTGCGTTTCTTATACCAACATCATAAAAGAAGATTTTTTTGTTTTTTGAGATTTCCCTTCGTCTATTCTTTGAAAAAGGTGATAGCCTAAATACCACAAAACTCTTTTCTAACAAATTTATATAACGCTCCACAGTTTTCATATCAATTCCAAGCAAGCTCGATAATTCTGTATATGAAACTTCTGATCCAATTTGAAGTGCCAACGCTTTTAACAAATCATTTAATATCTGAGGATTTCTTACTTCTTGAAACTCAAGAATATCTTTAAAAAGGTAACTAGAAGTTAATTCTTGCAACAAACGTGTTTTTTCTTCTATTGGTTTTGTTTCTAATATCTCTGGATACATACCAAATCGTAAGAAATTCTCAATCTGCTTCATGGTTTCCAGTTGACTGGTATGCTGCAGAAATTCCTCAATACTTATTGGGTATAAATGGTAAGTAAATTTTCTGCCAGTTAACGGTTCAGATGTTGATTGTAGTAAATTTATAGTTGAAGAACCTGTTACAACTATTTGTTTAGTCTTTTTATAATTATCTACTAGCAGTTTAATTGTTATTCCTATATTGGGAATTCTTTGTGCCTCATCAATAAAAACAATTTCGTTATCACCAACGATTTGATCTAACATATTAAAGTCTTTTTTTCGCAACAGATCTGCTTCAGTCGGATTATCCGCATTTATTTTAAGGATTTTTTTATCTTTAAAATTTGCTGATATTTGGTTAAATAATGTTGTTTTTCCAACTTGTCTCGCTCCTACTATTATAATAGCTTTTCCTTTGAAAAAATCTTTTAATATAAGTGGTTCTAAGGTTCTTGTGATAATTTTCATTAGCTGAATTATACCACAGATTTTCCGTAAATCAAGGATCGTACTCCGTAAATTACGCGTAAATCAAGGAGCGTATTCCTGAAATTACGCCAATTCTCGGTAGGTCTTGTTGTAATTTTCACGAAGCGTATATTAAAACTAGACAAACTTATGTTTAATCAATCAAAAGCGCCAATTATATTAACAATTTTAACTGTGGCATTTGTTGGCGCGCTAGTGTTGTATGTAAATGAAAATCCAAAATCATTTTCAGTCAAACCTGCTAAAAACACAACTAATAGCATCAACCTTGATAAAAATGAAAATCAGAAAGCTGACAAACAATCTATAAATTCCAAAGAAACGTCAAAAACAAATAATGAAAATATAGAACAATCGTCAAATCAAAAAGAAACACAAAGTGATAATGAAAAAGAATTGAATTCCACCAAAAATAATTCGGGGGAATTCAATCAAAACACCACTGAAAAAGTATTAGTTACGCGAGTAGTAGATGGCGATACAATCGTTGTAAATTTGCATGGTGAAGATGCTAAAGTTAGACTAATTGGTATAGATACACCTGAAATACATCACCCTAAAAGGCCAGTACAATGTTTTGGATACGAGGCAAAAGATTTTTTAGAAAAGCTAATAGACCAAAAAGAAGTTAGGTTAGAAAAAGATGTTAATGACAAAGATGTATATGGAAGGTACTTAAGGTATGTTTGGTTAGATGATAACTTTATAAACGAAACGCTTGTAAAAGAGGGATATGCTTTTGCAAAATCTTACCCACCTGACATTAAGTATCAAGAAAAGTTTAAAGAAGCTGAGCAATATGCAAGAACAAATCAAGAAGGTTTGTGGAGTTCAGAAACTTGCAATGGTAATGTTGAGAAATGAAAAAATAACACAGCTATTGAATGCACCAATAAAACTATTGTGGATCATGCAAAAATATGCTGATATATAAAAATGATTATAGAAACTGACGATTTCTCAAATATAAAATTCATAGTGAAACGAGAATACCCAAAGCTATCGCCAAAAATTCAAAAAGAAGTTGATAAACATTGGACCACCCTTACTAAAAAGAACAGGTATGTCTTTAATGGAAATTTATTTGGTGTTCACAACATTTACAAAACAAGCAAAAGTGAATCTAATAAATATGAAATTACATTGTGTAAAACAGACTATAAACTAGCAAGTTACATTGAAGCCACAGGTAACAACATTATTGGTGGTTTGATGGTTGGAATTACAGCAATGATTTATGAAAAGTCATCAGACACTTATGTATTTTTCAAAAGATCATCAAAAATTGTTTATTGCCCGAATAAAATTGGCATGGTTGGAGGCGGATTTGATTATACCGATAAAAACAACATACCAGAAGAGATGCAAAAAATAATAAAAAAAGAAATTTCAGAAGAAATTATAATAAAAGAAAATGTTAAAGATACTAATTTACGACCACGTCTAATATGGATAGATAACAAAACGTTGTCAACGGTAGTTGTATTTACGATGACAGCAGAAGTATTAAATGTGGCAAATTGGGAAAACAGTGAAGTCGTTAGAATTCCAAAAAAGAATTTTAGTGAATATATTAAAGCTAACAAAGAAGACTTTTTTATGAAAACCATAGAAGACATTAGTTATTTATTTTAATTAGGGTAAATAACATGAGATCAAGAAAGCTTTTCGAAATTCCAAATAACATCACAACAATAGCATTAGATCTTGGTGGTGTTTTATTTGAAGAACTTACACTTAATTTTGCATTTAAGCGTATCGAGCGTGACTTCGGTATTAAAGAACATGATTTAGAAAATTTGCTAAAACCTAAATATAATTCATTTTACGTAAGCGATATTACTGAAAATCAGTTTTGGTCCGATGTAGTTGAAACATATCAATTGCCTTTATCAGTTTTCAAACAGTATTATCGTGAAACAGTAGCAATCGTTCCGTTTGTTTATGTGGAAATCAAAAGTTTGTCAAAACAATTCAAGGTAATATCGTTAAACAACGAACCAAAAGAATGGATGGATTTTCGAATAAAACAATTCAACTTAAATTCTATTTTCGACTCTTATGTATGTTCTGGATATTTAGGGTACCAAAAACCAGAAGACAAAATATTCACAAAATTTATAGAGGTGGCAGACGAAATCCCACAAAACATATATTATATTGATAATAGCGAAAACAACTTAATGGTAGCAGAAAAATTTGGGTTTAACACACATTTGTTCCAGACAATTTATCCACCACTAGATTAATATATTTTCAAAACCCATTGACATATTATCAGTCCTTGTTAAACTACATCAATACAAATTGATATAGTTTGCATTGATATAAGTATGAAATGTTTTCGAAAAGATAACAAAAAAACATCACAATTTTTTAAAGCAGGTGCACAATTAAAGGCAGTCTCTGATGAAAATCGTTTAAAGATTATTTGTATATTAAAAGACAAAGAAGAGTGTGTATGTAATATGGCAGAATATCTAAAACTACCACAGAACTTAGTGTCACATCATTTAAAAGTTTTAAAAGAACACAATATTGTAAGTGCGAAGAAAAAGGGTTTGATGGTTTTTTATTCACTCAATAAAAAGGAATTAGATAATATTATTCAGTTTTTTAGTTCAATAACAAACGATGAAAAATCTAAACATTAAGGTCTTAGGGTCTGGATGTCCAACATGCCAAGCTCTATATAACCGTGTATCAAAGGTCATTAAAGAAATTGATCCAATGCAAGATGTCGAATATATTACAGATGTAACTAAGATAGTAGAGCTTGGCATAATGAGTAGCCCAGTATTAATCATTGATGGTCAAGTAATATCAGCGAGCAAAAAGTTAAGCGAAGATGAAATAAGAGAAGCAATTCAGTCAAAGATTGCATAAACTATATAAATAGTTCAATCACAAGTTCAACTTAGAAAGCACGAATGTTTTCGTAGCTTTAACATATAGATCTAGCAAAAATTAGTTAAATAGTCAGTACAAGCAATTCATCAAGTATAAGTAGCATGGTAATTTAAAGCTCCTTAAGAGCAAGACTATACTGCTTAAACTTACAAAAACAACAAATTATGTTATTACAATTTTTAATAGTTATACTTGTGGTAGGGTTCGTTACACCAGGGTTAACTATCAGATTTGACAGATTTTTCACCATTTTACTTTTACTTTTTGCCTTTGGTTTTGATATCAAAAGCTCCATAGACATTTTTCTTTGGGTAATCATGGTTGGTGCATTAATGGTTATTTTAAATAACAGAGAAAAATTATTGAAACTTCCGAAACAAATGAAAGTAAAATTATTTGTTTTAATTCCTATTTTTACATTTATTGCGTCATTTTTTGGTAGTCTGCTTTTTGCAAAGGCAACCAATAATGCCTTAATTATTTTATTGGGAATTCTGGCGATTTTGTATGGTTTAAGACTTATGTTTATACACTTCCAAGAGCATGAATTAGAGTTTGAAAAAGGACACCCAATAATCACCAAAATATGTGGACTTCTAGGCCCATGGATAAGTGGGTTCTTCATAGGTTTAGTCGGAACTTCGTTAAAACCATTAAAAATTCCATTTGCAGTAAAAATTGGAAAAATGAATATGAGGCAGGTTTACTTAGGAAACACAATAACTACATTTTTTGCAGCCATGTTTTCTATAGTTTGGCATTATGTTTTGGTAGATACGCAGAATTCCACAAAATTTTATCAAGAAATGTTGCTAGGCTTAGCACTATGGACGGGCATACATTATGTTTATGAACTTACAGAGATGGTATTTCCACCAAAATACAAAAAATCATTTCAAGTTCTAATTGGAATAATTTTAGTAATAGTATCAGCAAAAATATTTCTTTTAGTAGCATAAATGAAACACCACGGGCTAAAGCCCGTGGTTTCTTATCGTCAATTACTATTGTTGACCAACTTCATCCACGCACTAAAGTGCATGGTTTAAGTTTGGCGATAATAAATTCTATGGACATATTTTACGGCTTCGAATTACTAGCCAATTACGTTACTTATAACTTGTTATCACTTGATGCTGGTACACAAATTGCTGACTCAGTTCAATTCTTTATTTACGACACATTAAAGATTCTTACATTACTTTTAGTGGTGACGCATTTTATGAGTTTGCTTCGCTACTACTTGCCTATCGAAAAGATTCGCGATTTCTTAGCAAGTCATAAATTTTATGGTTTAGATTATTTCTTTGCTACAGTATTTGGTGCAATCACCCCATTTTGTTCTTGTTCATCAATACCACTTTTCATTGGTTTTATTGAGGCTGGAATTCCACTTGGTGTCACATTTGCGTTTTTAATAACATCGCCACTTATTAACGAGATCGCATTAGCACTATTTGTTGGAATGTTCGGGATAAAAATTACAACAATTTATGTTGTGGCTGGTATAACAATTGGTATGGTAGGTGGTTTTATTATTCAAAAGCTTCACTTAGAAAAATATGTAGAAGATTTTGTCTGGAAAGTTAAAAGCCAAGATCAGGAAGTAGAAATTGAAGGTTACAAAATTTCATTTGGTAAAGTATTAAAACTAATTTCAAAAGAAGCATTCGATATAACTAAAAAGATTACCCCGTATGTATTGGTTGGTATTGCAATCGGAGCATTAATTCATGGTTTTGTTCCAGAAAATTTCTTTGGCCATTATTTACAAAAAGCAGGTTGGTTAGGTGTGCCATTGGCAGTTCTGTTAGCGGTGCCGTTATATTCAAATGCTAGCGGTGTAATTCCCATAATAGAATCTTTAGTAAGTAAAGGTGTACCAATTGGAACTGCCTTAGCATTCATGATGGCTGTTGTTGGTTTATCATTACCTGAAGCATTAATTCTAAAAAAGGTTATGAAATGGCAACTTCTAGCAATATTTTTTGGCATTGTAACATCAGGAATAATAATAATTGGTTATATTTTCAATATAATTTTGTAATGAAACGAGACATATCAAAGATGCCTGTAAGTTAAAGCTTATGTTATACTTATGCTAGTAATTTCTGCCAAAGTATCATAGATAAAATGACAGAAGAATATCCGTTTGAATCTAAATTAACAGAAGAGCAAATTGAATCGGTGCTAGAGTTACTACTCACTAGTAGAACCAAACGAAATAATAACCAGTAGATCCCCGTTGGAATTAGAAAACGGTTGGAAATTTATTAGCTTTGGTGGCGATCATGCTAAATTGCTTACAGCAAATCCAGAGAAAGGGATTTTTGTAAAACTTTATTTGGAGGATGGGCTGGCTAGTGCTGTAATTAAAGATTACAGAGAAATATATAGGATTCTTAAAGAAACAGCTAATATTTTATATCCAATAGCTAGAGTTGGAAATGCACTTGTGTATCCATACATTGCTTATACATATGAAAATAAGATTTATGTTGGTAACACACAAGAGTTAGATGAAATTGCTAGTATAATTAACGACCGTCTTCTTTTGGGTACAGCAGGTAGTGTGATGAAACTCACTGAAGATGGTAGATACTTTTTCGTTGATTTTGTTGACGACTCTTCGGGGAATTGGGCTCGTCATAAAGACTTTTTCTCTCAAAGTCAAAATACAACCGATGAGATAGAATATTTATAGGTGTGTGTATTCTTTGATTTTATCAAAGCGATAGAATATAAAATTCCCTAATTAGTGATGCAATCCAATTTAGCAAAAATTACGCAATATTAAACAAAATCTACTATCACCCATGTAGTCTTACCCAACTCTATTGTCAACAGTGTCGCACTGTTATATCATTAACATATGTCAGACCAAAAATACGACAGAAATCAAGAAATCTACAACAAATACATGCAAGGTAACACGTCTTACAACAAACTTGCGCGTGAATATAATCTTACACCTCAACGAATTCAGGTAATTGTTTCTGATTTTCGCAATCAAAAAACAAAAGATAACCTAAAACCTAATGATCCACAGGAAAAACGAGAAGAATACAAAAACTTAGCAATAGAAGTTAGAGAAAGTGCGAGATACAAAAAAGCGATAAGTATGTTTAAAGAAGTTTTAGCTTGGGACGTGGCGAATAAAAATCACACAGGTTATGTTGATGTGTTGGGGCATACCAAAATTGCATACGTAAAACTAGCCGAGAATTCCAAAAATAAAAAAGATCAAGAATATTATTACACCAAAGCTACAGAATCTTTAGATGAAGCTGTTAAAACAATAAAAGAATACGACCTTGGCGAAGGTAGAATGGCGATTATGAAAGTACACAAAACTGGAATTATGATAAAACTTGCGAATTCCCAATCAAAAACGAAAAAAGAAAAAACGTTAAAGTTGGCTTTAAAAACAATAAATTCAGCGATCAAAAGTTTGCCAGGCTCAGAAGCGCACAAGGCATGGGCTATGATTAAAAAAGCACAAATATTACATTTGATGGGGAATTCACAAGATGCACTAAATGTAGCCCACGATGCTGAAACCAACCTTTTCTTAGGGTACGATCAAGAGCTTGATGTTAAATACAACCAAAAAACAGGAAGAAAAGTAATTGGTGGTGACCAAGGAATAATAAAACTTAGGGTTTGGTTATCAATGATTTTTATAACAATCGCACAAATTTACAAAGACACACAGAAATATGTTTTGGCACAATATTATGTAGAATCTGTTTTATCAATAAACGACCCAGAAAAAGTTCTAAAATCTATAAAACAAGACGCAAAAAAATTGCAGAAAGAAATTGATAATAGTTATTAACAATATTAAATGGATGTGAAAAAAGTTACAATACAAAATTATAATAAAATCGCAAGTCAGTATAATACTACTAACCACGATCACTTTTGGATAAATGAGTTTGAGTTTTTTAGAGAAAATTTAAAAGGAACGAATGTTATAGATTTAGGTTGTGGAGCAGGAAGAGATGCTGAGGTTTTCATAAGAAACAATTTTGATTATATTGGAATAGATTTATCTGAAGGTATGCTTAAAGTTGCTAAAAAAAGAAATCCAGAGGGAAAGTTTTTGCAAATGGATTTTAACAATTTAAAATTCGGCGATAAAAGCTTTGATGGTTTTTGGGCCGCAGCGAGCTTTTTACATGTTCCTAGAAAGGAAATGTTGGATGTACTATTAGAAGCTAAAAGAACATTAAAAGATAATGGTTTAGGTTTTGTTTCAATCAAGAGAAAATTGAATTTTGAAGAAGGTATTATTACACAAAACAAATATGTCGGGAAAATTGAGAGATTTTTCTCGTTTTACTCTAAGAATGAATTCACTGGATATTTACGAAAAGCCGGATTTAAAATCATAAATTTTATGACTGAAATTGAAAACGATGAACGTAAAACTGAATGGTTATGTTTTTTTGTTAAGAAACAATAACTACAGATATTTATGTAATTCAACCGGCAACACGCGATTTTTTATCTTTCTCATGCTTCCTAATAATATAATTTATACTCGCCAAAGCTAAAAGCGAAATCACAAATCCTAAAATTCCCAACAATTGACTTTCTAAAAATGTATAAAATTGTAAAACAAAAAGTGATACGTAAGTTGCGTATCTAAAATAATGATAAGCACGGTAATGCGATTTTCTAATGTACAGATATACACCTATTAGAACTAAAATGTTATAAGCTATGGTACCAAGAACTTCTGGCATATGGGTTTTGGGAAGTAACTCAGCTAAATCTTTTTCAGGTATAAATAAAGCCCAAAACATAGCAATGCCGTCAAATAATGCCGTGAGAAAGAAATATGACACCAATAAAATCTCAAACCACCTAGATTTAACTATTTTGTCAATATAAGTTTGTGCTTTGCTACTAAATTTTATATACATCGCAGGAAAAAACGCATTGCTATCTCTATCAGATATCTTTTTGATTTCCTCATTAGCTTTTATTTCTTCTTTTGTATAAACTGTATGTTCTTGCAAAAACTGTAATGTAAAAAATATTACCAAAAAAATACCATACATTATTGCGAAAGTAGGCTTAAAAAAATAATTGTTGTCTGAAGTTAAAAATTTACCTAGTTCGTCTATAAATAATCCAAATCCAATACCTGCTAGAAGTGATGCAAACCACTTCAGTTGAATGTTTACATATGTTAAGAGAATCATTATAGAAATTAGCATAAACATACCACCCCAAAGCATATGTGCAATATGTAATGTTTCGTTTCCAACCTGCGGATATCCTGTTAAATGTAAAAACGTTCTTGTGGCAATAATTGTCGTAACTGATGTAACAAGAAAAACCTCACCATAATTTGGTCCATCGGTGTCTCTAATTAAATTGTGGTATTTACGATGTTTTTTTTGTTTTTGATTCTTTTGCATCTTATGTTTTAAAACTTAATTTTAATTGTATGTACCATTAAAATGCTCACCAACTATTTTTAGCTCTGCAACCTTAGGTTTGTGGCTGTTTTCTGACTTTCTTCGCCCGTTTTCCAGCCCTTTCAACTCTACGTTTCATTATATATTTATTCATACCTGTTATAAGACTCGTCATAATACCAATGCCTGTTAAAATAAATATCGGCGTAATAAATTTGCCTATAGACGTGTGTGGGGTTATATCACCATACCCAACAGTTGTTAATGTTATTACAATAAAATACCACGAGTCCAACAAAGACAAGCCTTCGTATGTATGGTAGAACATCATGCCAATTAGAATGACCAATATTGCTGAAATTACGGTTACACCAATTTGAAGTTTTGCTTCTTGGTGCATTTTGTCGTCTAAATCTTTATTATCTGTTCCATCATATTTCATATTCTAGAATATACCATAACTACTATATTTGCTCTACATTTGTGAGTGCACAAATTTAATAAAAATCGTATAATATAGCTTATCATGAACAAAATAGCAAAATATTTTTTAGTCGCATTAGTATTAATTTATATAATATCACCAGTAGATTTTCTACCCGGCCCTGTTGACGATTTCATCGCGTTAATAATACTTCTTTATAAGTTATTTGACACCGCTTCGGTTCCAACAAAAGAGAAAATTGAGAAAACGATTAGGCCAAAAGAAAAAATAAACGAAGAACTGCACAAAGGTAAAATTCCAACAGAAAAATCAAAAGAAATCATTGATGCTGAAGTTGAAAATTGAGCTAAATAATCTTTATGTGGAAATCTGCCTATAAATATATTAAAATCAAACAGTTATTTAAATTTGCAACATAAACTATGGACAAAAAATACGATCATAAAAAATACGAAGAACAAATTTCAAAAATGTGGCTAGAAGGTGACTACTTCAAAGCTGATGCAAAATCTGATAAGGAACCATATTGCATTGTACTGCCACCACCAAATGCCTCAGGCAAAATGCATACAGGTAATGTTTTAATGATAGCAATTGAAGATTTATTAATAAGATATAAAAGAATGAAGGGTTATGAGGTTTTGTGGGTTCCGGGTACAGACCACGCGGGTTTTGAAACACAAACCACATTTGAAAGAAAATTAAAAAAAGAGGGTAAATCTCGTTTTGATTTCGACAGAAAAACCCTTTACGACACGATAATGAAATTTGTTCTAGAAAACAAAAGTGCTATAGAAGAACAAATCAGGCAAATGGGGGCAAGTGTTGATTGGTCTAGATATCGTTTTGCATTAGATAAAGAATCGATCGACACAGTTGTAAATACTTTTGAAAAGTTAGAAAAAGACGGCAAAATCTATCGTGACAATTATCTTGTTAACTATTCATTCAAATGGGGTACGACATTTAGTGATGCAGAAATTACCTATAAAGATAGTAAAACCAAGTTAGTCTATGTTAGATACAAAGTTGTTGACCCAGAAGATAACCAACCAGAATATATTATAGTTGCGACGACTCGCCCTGAAACAATACCTGTAGATACGCATTTAGCGATTAATCCAAAAGATGAAAGCAAGAAGTGGCTTTTGAATAAAAAAGTTTTGAACCCGTTAACAGATAAAGAAATGTCATTTATAGAAGACAATTATGTTGATGTGGAATTCGGTACGGGTATTGTAAAAATAACCCCTGCACATGACAAGGCCGACTTTGAAGTTGGTAAAAAGCATAAACTTCCCATAATAAATTTAATAACATTAGAGGGTAAACTAAATGAAAAAGGTGGCGAACTTTCAGACTTATCTATTTTAGAAGCACGCAAAAAGGCAATAGAGATATTACAGCAAAAAGACCTAATAGAAAAAATAAACGAAGAATATGAAAATGTTGTGCCTGTAGATTACCGATCAGGCGATTATGTAGAGCAACTTGTAATACCAAACTGGTTCGTAAAAGTAGATGAAATGCGAGATATGGCTCTAAATGTTTTCGAAAAAGGTGACCTAAAGATTTACCCTAAATGGCGAGAAATTACATATAAAAGGTGGGTAGAAAACATGCATGACTGGGCAATCTCAAGACAGGTTGTATGGGGAATTCAAATACCTGCTTGGTATAACGTAGACGAAAACCCTGAAATCAAAGTGAGTTATCTAGACCCATCAGGTAATCTGCAAAATGAAACAATAAAAGAAGCTCTGGAAAAGTATTCACTAAAAGAAGTAGAAGAAGGAATTCAATCATTAATCGCACCTGCTGGTGCAACATATGTAATAAATACAGAAAAACCGGGTGAAAGATATATACAAGAAACAGACACATTTGATACATGGTTTAGCAGTGGGCAATGGCCTTTAATAACATTAGGTTACCCAGATTCAGATGATTTCAAAAAGTTTTATCCAACATCAGTATTAGAAACAGGTTGGGAAATCATAACAAGGTGGGTGTCGCGAATGGTAATGTTTGGAATGTATTTAACCGGTGAAGTTCCCTTTAAAGATGTTTATTTGCATGGAATTGTTCGTGCAATAGATGGTAGAAAAATGAGCAAAAGCTTAGGCAATGTAATAAACCCAGAAGAATATATCGAAGAATTTGGTGTAGATGCATTACGAATGGGGCTAATAAGTGGTACCGCAAACGGAAAAGACTTTAATTTCCCAAGAGACAAAATAATAGGATATCGAAAATTCACAAATAAAATTTGGAACATGGCAAGATTTATGTTAATGATGATTGAACGAGAAGGTTATGATGAGAAAAACCCACTACCTTTTTGGTCTAAAGATTACAAAGAGAAAGCTGAAAGTGAAATGATTGAACAAGATGATGAAATTCTGAATAAATTAGTGGAAACAATAAAAGAAGTAGAGAACAAAATAGATCAATACAGATTTGCTGATGCGTGTGATGCAATCTACCATTTTATGTGGAACGAAATAGCAGACAAATATATAGAAGATGTAAAGTCGCGCGATGGAAAAAGCAAAGAAATAGGTTTAGTCATCTTGCGATACGTGTACTTGAACAGTCTAAAAATGCTACATCCCTTTATGCCATTTATAACTGAAGTAATTTGGGGTGAAATGCCACGAAAATGTGACAACCCATTAGTTATTAGTAATTGGCCTGATAAATAGAAAAACATTTCTTAGATTCACACGCGAACTTAAGTAGAAGTTTCTTCGCGAGATTCATTGTTAGCCTTATTATCACTTTTACCTTCTTCGCCTACGTCCTCTCTCTCACTAGTAACCTCGATGTCTTCAACAGACATTGGTTCTTCTTCCTCAACCTCTAATTGTTCTGCGTAATCTATTTTTAGCAACACGTCTTCAGAATCGTGTTTAATTTCAATCTTTTCAGGATCAACCTTTATTGCTTCTCCAACTGTTAAAACATCATTAACTTCCTTTAAACCGCTAATGTCCACTTCAAAGTTTTGTGGTAAATCTTGAGGTAGACACTCTACTTCAATTTCATCCAATTGTACTAGAATCATACCCTCACCAGATTGTATAGGTTCGCAGTTTTCTTCACCAACAATTTCCACAGGAATTTTAGCTGTAATCTTTTCACTCATATCTACTTCATAAAATGATGCATGTATAATATCTAATGTTACAGGATTTTTTTGAATATCTGTAATAAGGATTTTTCTTTTGTCTAAAGAGTTTTTGTCAACATCTTCTGAGATTCTTATTCTGTCATTACTAGTTTTATCGTAATCACCATCTATATATAATGTTACAAGTGTTGATTCTCCAGCATCTTTATATACTTTTATAAAATCTTTTAGATTTACTGTCAAGTTCTCAGAATCCTCGCCTTTTTGCGATTTCTTTTTTGAAAATAAAACTACAGGAAGTAATCCATTTTCTCTTAAACTTTTTACTTTCGAACCTTTGGTTTGTCGTTTTTTTGCAAAAATTTCCATAATACTTGTGGGTCAGATTTTAAAATCCTTTTTACTGAAACTATTTCACTAAACTCTATATTGTTTTTTAAATCTAGATTTTTATTGTTTTTAGTTACAACAGAGCTTTTGCGTATTTCTTTTTTAATGCTTTTTCTATTCATAATTTACTACCGCAATAGTTTAACATTTTATAGAAAAATATCAACATAATTACAAGATGTATTGCTTATAGATGTTACCATTTCTGCATGAAAATTTAAAGTGCAATATTGTATTCCCTATCAAGTTTTAAGTTATCTCGTTTAGTAATGTGATTACCATCTATTGTGAATCCTGGTGTATTATTTCTATTACTTTTGCCAAAAGGAAACACCATTTGTAAATCCAGTGGGGTTGCTAGTGTGCCTGGTTGCTTTTGAACATATATGTTTAACATATTGTTATCAAAATACCTTTCAGCCGATTCATATTCTAGTTTCAACACTACGGTTTTTCCTACAGGTACCAAAATGTCAGTTTCGTACAAAGCTTTGTTTTTATATGGTGAGACTATTACTTTACGTGTTATGTTTTTTTCAATTCCATCTTCAGTTAATTTGGCGGAATTTAAAAATGAATCTTTGGGTACAAGAATTCTTATATGATTAGTGTAATCGCCTAACGGCCAGGAATCATCTTCTGCGCTGTTGCTGTAAGTTAGTGTTAATTCTCGCTTGAATATATTAGCGCCACCGGGTTTATACCCCTTATATTCTATATTTCGATTTATGAAATTATCAACCTTATTATTTGAAATATTTGAGTCGATCACATATAAATAGTCATCTCTGCTAGAATGTATTGTACCTGCCCAATTATTTTGATTTAGTACCTGTTGAATTTTACCGTTTTCAGAATACATGAGCATGTGCTTTGTTTCCAAATTGTTATACAAAGTTTGATATAATCTTTGCTTATAATTATCACCATATTTTTGCCAATTGGTTTTGTTTAATGCATTAGTTAATATTCTTGTGTACAGTTCACTATAAAAATTAGCAGTTTCGTGGTCCTTAGACCTGTGTAACAATAATTGTTCGCTGAAATTGTCCATTGATATTGTTGTTTGATATGAAGGCATACTTACGCTTTCCGTTATCTGCAATAAATCCCCCAATGTATTCGTGTCTATTGTTATAACACCATCTATATCTTTATCATCAACATAACCATAAATTTTTGATATAACCTTAGCCGTGTTTTCATAGTCAAGATTCCACGTGGCATCGGTAAAGTTGAGTTGTTTGTATTTAAAGGCGTTTCTCAAAGGCAAAGGGGGTGCTTGTACTATCTCGCTATTTTTCAACGTATCGTTTATTTGATAAGGGTTTTCTATTTGCTTTAAATACAAATCGCCATTTGATATATTTAAGACTCCATACCCGTCTATGACACCACCACCTGCACGTAATTCATTATTATCTACAACAACAATAAGGTATTTTGATGGGGAATTTATGCCCATTAATGCATTCCAAGCAGAACTTAAGCGATATAATTTATTCAGTTTTTCTGAGTCTACCGAATCAACGTCGAATACTGTAAAAAAATATTTTGATAAAAATCCATTGTTTTGTATTGATCCAAGATCTTTTTTAATAAGGTTCAATTTTTCTATAGACTGCTCTAAATTCTCATCTTTGTTTATTATTGTTGTTGCACCAAGTACGTTACTATTATCGCTATTACTAGAAAGGTAAGACAGGTATTCACTATCAGATAAATTCTGTATTATCGAAGCCTTAGTTTTGGCGAGAGTTATTATAGTTTGAAGTGTTTTTTGATCTATTTTTGTAAACGGTTTCGTATAATTTACAGCTTTAGGAATGTAGTTTACCTTTTCAAAATATCCTAACGATTCAATGCTTTCCTCTTTTGCAGTGTTTAGGTCAAAATCATTGAACGCAGTATAGGAGTTTTCTAGGTGTTGAAATCCTTTATAAGTATTCCATCCAACAATTATACTTGGTATTGCCAACAAGATAGCCAATATAAGTGATAAAAACATGATTATATGTTTCGCCTTAAATGTTGGTATGAATCTATCTATAAATGACTGATTCTCTGTATTTCCAGCAGAACTCATACTAGGGGTATAATCATTATAGACATCAGCAGCATAATCGACATCGTTTATTTCTAGATTGTCATAAGTCTCATTATTCCACAAACTATTAGCTTGTGCGCTTGGTGTGTTGTCACGTTTATATTTGTCATTATCATCAAAACGGGGTTTGTGTGATTCACTTTCTACAGCTTGTGAGTATCGGTTTGGATGTGCAGATTCTCCACTTTTTGTGTTTGTAGCCTGATTAACCTTAGAGTATAGGTCTAAGTATGAATAATCTGTTTTGTTGTTATAATCACGCGTCGGTTGAATTGGTTTTGCTTCAATTGGTTGTACATGTGTTTTGTGGCCTCTTGTGCTAAGTATTTGTATGCCCCTAGTACCATTATGCGTACTATTATCCCTTAAATCAGAAGCTGAGTTAGAGTAAAGTTTTTCCGTTTGAGACCGAGTATTTTCTATATTGGTATCACGTGAAGTTTGATGACCGCCTACTAATCCCGCGCCCAAAGGGTATAGAATTTTATTATCGGTATCGCGATGTTGTGCCTTTGCTCCAAGCTCGTCATTAGTTATCAACGAATCTTGCTGAATTCCTTTGCTTAGCCATATACTTGCATTTTTATCATCATTAGGTTTTTGTACATTGCTCAATGTAATATCATTTAACTGTTTTTTTTCATAAAGTGACTGGTGTTTACCCGATTCGGTCTCATTTTTTGTGTTGTGTAATTGCTTTTGTAGCAACTTTTCGTACTTTCTTTTGTTATCCTCAAGCTGTTTTTGCAAAATCTTTTGCATTCTAAGTAGTTCTTCGGTCTTTTGCAGGGTATTCGCATCAGTATATTTATTGTTTTGCTTGTTTGTGGAATTCAGTAACGGAATTTTATATTCAGCTAATATTTCAGATATTCCTTCTTTTAAATTAACCTTCGGTTGCCAATTTTTGGGATAAAAAACTGGCATTTCAGTAGAAAGAAGTATTTTAGAATAATCATTTTTTGTGTATGTTATTTTTGTATCTAAAGATGTGAGCGATTTTATAAAGTGTACATATTCTATATAAGTAATTGGTAACTCACTAGTTAAAGAATATTTTGTTAACAGCCCATGTGACTTAGATTCCTGCACTATTTCTAACAACCCCTCAATAAAATCGCCGATATGTATTGGTCTTAATAGTAAGCCGTCATCATGTATGAGTATTTCTTGACCCTTAGTTAAACTATATAAGGTTTCACGTAAAATGTCGTCTAACAAAACATCTTTTCCATATATGTTTCCAACTTCTATAAAAGATGCTGTGAGATTAGACAACTGCTTATATTTGTTTATTATTTCTATTGCTATATTAACGGAATGATCTTTACTTTGCGTACATTCCCAACGATACAGAAAGAGATATGGTGCCTTATGATCTCGTGTCACTTCCAAAACCTTTGCAAGATCTGTTGTATTATGTTTTAACAGTCGAAGATCATCATCATCGTATATGATATTATTGAAATCTATTACTGCTACAACATTTTGAAAATGATGTAAATTTAAGTCGTTAGTGTCATTTAAAATAAATATCTCAAAGCCCAAATCTTTAGCTACTTTTGTAAAGTTTTCTGTTATTTCGTTTTGACCTGTTATGATAATTTCTTGCATGGCAGTATTAGTTATGTCTATTTTAATTCTATTGTATACACAAATTGAAAAGATTAAAGTATGTATTTGCTAATGTTCGAAAACATTGTGTAGTATTTTTGGTTACCTCTCAATATATTAACTAAACCTTTAGATATCATTTTAATTTTCTAAAATTTAGTTCCATTAAACGGTTTAAAACAGTTGTCAATTTATAGATTTTTCTGTATTATCGGTATTATATTAACATGACTAAAACTTATTCTTTATATACAGACGGTGGCGCACGAGGAAATCCTGGGTTAGCAGCCGTCGGTGCGGTCTTGCGTGATGAAAATGATAATTTAATAGATACGTATAGTGCATTTATAGGAATTTCAACGAATAATATCGCAGAATATACGGCCTTAATACAAGGTTTAAGATTGGCTAGATTAAATAATGTCGATAATTTGACATGTTATCTTGATAGTGAGTTAGTTGTAAAACAAATTAATGGTATATACAAGGTACGAGACGATAATCTGAAAATTTTAAAACAAAAAGTTGACGATTGGTCAACACATTTTAATACAATTGAATTTGTACATGTTCCGAGAATCAAAAACAAAAATGCAGACACATTAGTTAATGAAGCCTTAGACGAAGCTTTTTAACATTTTCACTTTATCCTTTTATGAAAGATAATATAGACATTCTTCAAAAAGCAATAGTAGATACTCTAAGTAATAAAGATCTTAATTTAGACATAATTACACTTGATGAGTTAAAAGACATACTATTAATTCCACATGTAATAGAAATAACTGATAATATATATTGGAACTCAATAAGCAAATTACAATCAGACAAAAAGATCTATTTAGACGATGGTTTTGTTTCGTTGAAACATGATGATTTCACGGGTAGAAAGCAACAATACATTAAAAACAAAAAAACGCTTAACAAAGATATACAAATTATCAAAAAAGACTTTTCATTTGTATTCGATAAACTAGATGTGTTGTCTATATGTATAGATTTATTTTCATATCTGAATAATTTTGAACAGTCTTCTGGTACGAGAATTGTCAATCTCTATGTATTAGAAGATGAGAGGGCCAAACCTGCGTATTTCAAGGCATATAAGGCCTTTTTAAGGGTAAAAAGAAGAAGTGTTAAGTATAATATACGGAGTTCTAATAATGTAAAAGAGTTGATTACTGTAAAAAACAAAAATCTAAAATCAGCTTTTCATATATTGAATGTAAAACCAGTATTTAATAGAAATAGCTCGTATGAGAAATTTATATACAATCAGATGTGGGTATTCGATATTTTTAAAAATTATCCGATGAGAAAGATAAGTATGGGTTATAAGATTTAAGGTTTACCAACCGTCAAGAACTAATCAATTAAGCGCAAAAATTGGTAGATAATTGATTGCATACAATTCGTGTATAAAAAATTTTCTAATTTTAACCGGGCTTTAATCGGGAAATTTCTGTTTGCGATTGTGATAATAATGCAAAGTAGATCTTTTTAATCTACTTTTAGTCTACTTTCTTCACTAATAAAAGGCCATCATATTTACCGACAGTTACCTCACCGTTTACATCTTCTCCAGTATTTCCCCTAGATGCTGTGCCTTTTATGCGTTTATACCCATCATTGATTTTTATCGTTTTTGTGGAATTCGTAGCGTTTACAATAGCCATGCCATAATCAAAATACCTAACCCACGCATGAGAATCGACGCTTTGCCAGTCTTTGTCTTTTAGAAAGGAGCTCATTGTTGTGTTAGTAATGTTCCCATTTGAATCAACCATAAATGCTTTAGAGGTCGGTTTACCTAACCAATGTCTGTAGCCCATTATGTCGTTTTTAGTATTAACTGCGTTTCCTTCAGAGTCTACCGAGTATTCCTCTTTCCAAGTTGTTATGTGAAGTGCAGGTTGAAAAGACATGTATCCATTGTTTAACATTAACGATGTTGACAATAGTAGCCTGAAGAAGTCAACATTATTACTCTTTTCATCTCCGTATACAAGGTAAGAAATGTTTGGATCTTTTTGTTGTGCAACATAAATTAAAGTCATCATTTTACCAAAAGACCCTGGAGTATATCCATCTTCGCTAGTTACGTTGAATCCGTTGGGATGTGGCTCACTGTCGTATTCAAATATTAGTGTATCAACACCATGAAGATTTGACGTAAAGGATGTTTTTGTTGATGGTTCAGCAGAACCATTACCCATGATTATCCAATTAGGGTGATCTTGCTTGACTCTATAATTCATTTCTGTCATTTTTTGAGCGTAAGTTAAATTGGTTTCAGTTCTATTAGGTGTTCGTGGTGTAAAGTGCCACCAAACGTTTGAAGAATAATCACCTTCTATTCCATCCCAATTTGGATTCTTCATATTAGTTTTCACGTAATTTACAAACCAGTCAGTATATTTTGTTTTATTATCAAGAGTTGAAATAGCTGCAACATTTGTTACAGGTAGATCTACTGGATATTTCCATTCGACTTGAGTACCGTTTACCTTTAAATAATATCCATTCTTTTCAACCTCGTACGCTTGTCTGTTTCTAAATGTGTCAGGTCTCTCTGCATTCCCGAATGTAAACCACATCGGCATATAAGCAACTTGTAATTGACTTGGGTTTAAATTTTGTAGATATGTAACCAAATCTTTTCCGTCATATATTTCCCATCTAGCTTTCTGTGAGTCGTCGACTTCGCCCCCAAACTCTGGTTCAAGAATCACAACATCGAAAAATTCTAGTGAGTTTAAAACATAATCATATATAGCGTTGGGCCCTTGTGCCCCTAACATCGCAGCAAGTGTTTTTGGATACCCAATTCTGTTATGTGGATTTGTTGCTGGTGGCAGGTTTGGTGTACCATCACCATTATTGTTTCCGTTATCGCCAGTGTTATCATCGTCATTGGCTGGTTGTGTATGCCCACTTCCATTGTTGTTTGTATTGTTAACATCAGCTACCTGACAAAGTTCTTGAAAGGAATCATCAGGTATTTTGAATCCATTTTCTTCAGGCAAATAAAGGGTTTTATAGCGTTCGCAAAATTTTCTAGCTTGTAATAAGTGGTCTGTATACTGTACGTACATATATCTTACCGGGTATCCAATCACCGTAAAATCCTTTAATATATCTGGATTTTGATCTAGTTCCAAATAGATTTTAGCTTTAGTAGGTTTTGGTTCGAATACTTCATCGTTAATTCCTGGTATATGCGATATAGCGTCATTTAAGTCCATGTCATGGGTTCTATATTGATTTAGATCAGCTTCAAATCCACCAACTGGCGCGACGTAAAAGTCAAATTTTGTGTTTTCGGAAAAACATTTCATAATTTTAGATATCACATTGCCCCCTTCAGGATAATCTTTTTCACTTTCACCTCCGTTTATAGCTTTCCATATACAACTTGCATTTGATTTTTGTACCTCAGATATACATTTACCCTTGGGACATCTTGGTTCTTGAATTAGTTCTTTTGCTATTATTTCATTACACAAACTTTTGTCATCCACCCATGTTTCGCACTTATCACATTCTACTGGAGGAGGTGGTGGAGGTGGTGCAATTTTACAATTTGAGTCTGTTACGTATCCTGCTCCATCGGGATTTTTAATAGATTTAATAGTGCATTTTATAGCTGGATAATTCTGTGGGCATGGCCCTGGACATCCGTCTCTTGGCGACTTAGCTGAGCCATGAGTTATTTGAGCCGTAACGATTACAGGTGTAGACGGAGTTAATTTGGGTAATCCAGGAGAAGTCCCATATCCTGGTTTCAAATAATAGTTTCCTGCAGCTTGACAAGTGTCAAATCCATAACCACCTTGTGTTAGTATTCCACTATCTACACCGTTTATAGTGACACTAAAGTCTCCAATTGGACAACCAGTACATTTAAAGCTGACTTGGTAGCTTACATCAAAAGTGCCTGTCGCATTTGGTTCTTCGCTTGTAGTAAAAAGCCCAAGTGCAAGAGGATTTTCGGTACAATTGTTGAGTTCTTCCGGTTGATCTGTGGCTAGAGCCCTATTCGGTGTTGTTATGTTTTGTATGTTTACAATATCGTTATTATGATAAGTTTTATTTCCCATTGCATAATCGATTGAATCATCTAACCTAGCATAATCTCTCCCTTGTTTATTATAAATATTGCTTGGATTATAGACTAAATCTGGTTTTGTAAATCTGTACGACGCGTGACAAAAGCCATTTACGCAAGGTGGTGCGACTAACGATCGTGTAGTATCCGCATCAGCTATTTCCAAAGTTTCAATGTCAGGTGGTGTAATGAACTCCATTTTTCCGTCAATATAAAACTTTATCCCTGTTGGTGCATTTTTTGCTTGCAGACATGCTACAAATCTTTTCGTTTCCGTAGTTGCCTTTGTGCCTAATTCATCACTACTCCCAGTAAAAACTCTTTCATACGTTTCGGACCATTTTTCACCAGTTTCAGAATCGGGAGCTGTATATTGTTTGGGCGAATTATACATCGCGGCTCTATATATTTTTGGAATAGCAGTTCTGGTAAAAGGTGGTGTCGCCAGTGGATATACGTCCATTTGTTTATCTATAAATGTATCAGATTCAGGATCTATATTTCCTATGTCAAAAGATCTAAAAACATCAAATCTATCATGGTCATAAGCACCACTTGCTTTTAATACAAATTGACCAGATAATTTGGCTGATCCAGTTGTCCCTTCACCCGGGCCACTTATTTGGTTTCCGTTTCCGTCAAATTCAGCTTTTTCAGATGGTGAAACTGCTTTTCCTTTCAGTTGCCATGGTCTATCACTGTTTATTCCTATTACAGAACCACGATAATAAACATGTTCAGCGTCTAAGGGTCCATCACATGAATTAGCCTTGTTTGTTGATCTGCAATAAGTTTTTCCGCTTGGCTCCACATAAGTTATACAGCATTCTATCTTTTTGTATTTTTTACTTTCTAATTTAGGTGGTAGTGTATTTTTTCTATAATTGTCTTCATCATAAGATTTGTCTGCAGGTGGGTTTGGGCCATATTGTTGTGCTAGATTAGAGAACAGTGCTGCAGTTTGGGTGTGCGCGTATATGTTCCATGGGTCGTTATGTACCACAGGATTGTATGAAAATACAGCAGCCATCTTTACTTGCCTTGACCACTTGTTATGCGCCAACTCAAAGAATGGTTTGAGTTGATGATCTCTGTACATTACGTATCGATCGTTTTGTCCGTTTTGGTCTTTTCCAACTACACCTGATTCGACGCCGTATATCGGCATACCAGACAGCCCGACTTCATTAAGCAATGCTTCTGGATTGCCAGCACCAAGAAATGGATCAGGATTACATAAAGGAGTTGTGCAACTTTGTTCATCATCGTATAAGTTCAAAGTAACACCATCAAATTGTCTAAAATATGATGGTCCAAGTTCCATAAAATGCTGTTTAGCAATACCATTTGCATTTCCTCCATATGATTTATTAACCATTGGTGATAATAGTATTACCTTTGTATGTCTAACGCCTAATTTGTTTAGTTCATCTACTAGCGTTGCTGTATAAGTTTTTACTTCATCAATAGGAACTTTTTCTGTCCAAGGCTCATTTACTGGATAAAAATATACTTTTTTACCGCCAGTATCCATATTCGCCAATGTGTTTGCCCATGTTTTTGCTAATCCAGGTGTTAGTTGTGTATTAGGGTAATGTCCTCTTATTATGAAGTTAATACTGGGATATTCTTTAAAGAATTTTGGTATAAGGGTTTTACAATCACCAGGCTGTGCCATTACTACTATCCATCCCCCAGGACCCACAATTCCAGCAGCGCTATCGACTTCTTCAAAGTGATCTCCGATATTTATACCGACACGGTTAGGTATACTCCCATCCACAGCATATATAGGTTCCGTACTTATAATAAGACTAAAGAATGAAAATAATATTGATGTAATGACTATGCTATATAGCTTTTTCATGATAATTATTTTTGCTTTTCGCTGAATGTTTTTATTGCATTTTCAACGACATAGCCTGTCCCAGTATTATGTTCTTTCGTAGTTGTCTTACCTGTTAGAACATAAACTGGTATTATCATACCATTATTAGCATAATACGAAACCGTTCCTTTTTCTAGATACGTTGTTAATATGTCTTCTGCTGGGGGAAACGTACCGTTCATTAATTTCCCCTCACCATTTTTAATGTCGTCAACCACAGTCTGTGTATCTTTTAGATAAAAAGTCTTTTTAATATCTTTATCTATCGTACCAACCGGTTGAACTATTACCTTAGAAATATCTCCATTTGATGTAATAAAAACCCTTATTGAGTTAGGTGTAATATTACCTTTCTTGTCAATGATTGGAATTCCTTCATAATCTGCATTGTAAATATATTCTATCGTATTTGCGTCACCTATGTTATTAACTTCTACACTCTCAAACGGGACATCTTTGTAATATACATATGAGTCAAATTTGTACATGTTTGTTGGAATTTCTAGTTTGCGTGGAATCTCTAGGGTTTTGTCTAAATAATTTTGGTATGAATCTGTTGCAGAGAAATTTTCTTCAGAAACTATATATTTATTAGGGTAATACAAAATATAATTATCTGACACGTAAAAAGTCAATGTAATATCCTGATTTGCTGTATCTATCATTATATTGTTCTTATCACGCGTTTCGCTTGTTGGCTTTGTATTGAAGATTTTAGTCATTCTATCAATATATGAATCTGACATACAGAATTTCTCGTAACCATATCCGTTAAGCTCTTTTAAATTAGTATCTAATTTAAAAGTTGCATATGTTTTTATTATCCCAGTATCCACACCAGCCAATTCTACTGAATTATCAAATATATCATACGATATAATAGGCTTAGCTGTTGGATAATCAGGATTCCGTTTTTGATTATTTGATTGTGTAAAAATAATATATACAACGATTAATATCGCAATAATTATTAATATTATTAAATATTTATTTTTTTTAATGCTATTTTTGTTAATCATTATGGACCTGTATAATTACATTGACTAACTTCAAAACACCCTTCGATATCGTGATCGACTGGTATATAACTGCCAGGATACATTGAATTGTTTAAATTTACCATTCTAAGTTTTTCGCCTGGTATACACTCAACAAGTGGTTTTTTGAACTCGTAATGAAGGTGTACTCCCCTAGAACCACCTGTGTTTCCAACATATCCGAGTACCGCCCCTTTGTTAACTTGTACAGGTGTCCCGTATTTACCGTCTGGTTTCAGATTTGAAGATATATCTTTCATATGCGCATAAAGCGTTTTTACGCCTGGATTTGTATTAGAAGTTACCACAACGAAATTTCCATAGTCATTACGTTGAGCAGATACAGCTGTACCAGCATGAGTGGCGAATATAGGTACCCCACTATTGGCGGCAAGGTCAACAGCTTCTTCTTTGTATGTTGTATGAGCCTGATGACCGTCTCTATAAGGGCCTTGAGTCATCACAAAATGGTCGTGTAATGGCCATCCTGACGGGCATTTCATGCAGCCCCCGTTATTAATGTTTGTTGCAACAGAATCAAACGCAGATCTTGTAGAATCTTCTTTTGCTGCAACTTCTACCGAGTTTGAGTATGTGGAATTCACAGAATTAATGTCAAGAGAACTTGGTAATGTAAGCGTTAACTCACTTTCAATACTTTTTTCAGGCTCAATTGTTCTGTTTAAAAATTCTAGCATTAAATCTCTTGTTGGTTTATCTAATGTGCCTGTAAACCCATTGGGATTATTGTCATCATAGGTTTGGGTTGTTCCAGCGCCACAGTCTGGTATATAAGATAAAGTATCTTTAAATTTTCCAATTGTAATTGGTTGTTGATCTACATCACCTGATTCCCCAGTTATATTTGTCACTTTAATTTTATATTTTATTGTTCTATGAGATATATCTGGTGTTGCTGTTTTATCAACCTCAATATATTTTGATTCTGCGGTGTCTGTATATCCACCCCCCCCAGTATTCGTATAAGAGGTTAACATTGAAGGTATTATTACTAGAGGAATTATAAGTATACATCCACAACAACCCAAAAGTGGATATAAAACAACCTTTATAAATACTTTAGCAGTACCTTTGAACGATTCTTCTGCGGCATGTAAGGCTGTGTCAAGTCCTTTATGCAAATTTTTTACAAATTGCCAAGCAACATCACCCAGTGACGTAATTAACCACGAAATTCCGCCTGACACTATACCAGCAGCCCCACTTAGTAAAAAGCCTATGCTTTTTGCTAATGCAGCCCCGCCGAATTTAGACAAAAATAATACGGCAGCTTTTGTGCCAAATTTACTCTCAAAAAATTCTATAAAAGCTTTACTTTTAAGCCAATCACCACTGTTAACAAGCCATTTTATGCCTGGCCATTGTGCAACTGCACCAGAAATTCCTAATTCTGATGTCATGCCGAATTTTTCTAGCACGCTTCGAAGTGGGGCTGATGTTTTGATCAGACCGAGAAGAAGTCTACTGTTACCGCTATATTGCCCAAGTATAATTTGTTTGTAAAAGAAGGATCTTACATAATTAGCATACCTATTATACATATTAAGGTATCCTGCATATTTACCAGCCAATTGTGAAACCTTTCCGGTACTGTAAAAATTGTTTAAAATGTTCCAAATTTCATCATTAGGTACGTTCCCGTTTATAACCATACCCTCTAAAAGGTGCTTGCCATGATTATCGAACAAATTAAGATTTTGCAAAAATAACTGAAAATTTTTATATTCTCCATCTACGATTTCATCTAACTTTAATGTTTTCACCAAATTGGCGAGTCCCGCATCCGTGATTTTTTGCCCACTTATGATCAGTTCTGTTTGATCTTTTAAATCATGTAAAAATTCACTTAATAAATCTGGATTAGCGAATAAGTCTTTCGGTTTATACTTAGAATATTTAAGACTTTTCTCTAGATCAATACCAACGTCACCGTTTCCCCATGATGATTTAACAACGTCAAATGCAGAGTAGTTAGTAGAAAACAGTTCCTTTTTCTTTTTCGGATCGTATATTGTAAAGCCGAATAACCCTAGTGCGTCTTCTGAATTTATCCAGGATTGGTAAGCAAATGTTTGTGTCCCCACATCTCTAGACCATTCTATCGCAACATTATTTTGCATTCCTAATCCCATAAATTTTGAGCCAGATTGGAAATTTAGTCCAGTGTATTTACCAATTGCATTTTTAGCCTCGTTTATTTTCAGAGTCTTAATAGCAGTCTGTATTATCGGATCCATTATATGTGCCACATAATAATTTCCCGGTACAAATGGGATTTCAAGAAATGGTAAGGTTCCAGCAAATTTACTTGTTATTAGTAAAATACTTACGTAATCCTCATTTTCAATAGCCATTAATAGATTTTTTGCGGTACCGGCGAAATATAAATTGTGAGTTGCCATTAAAGCTTTTTGTGCAGAAGTCATTCTATCTACAGCTAAACTAGCAGCTTCCTTAGCGTTTTGTCGCAGCATTTTTATTTCACTTGGTAATAATTTGCTGTTTGGTGGTCTTCCTTGCTTTCTTAGATATTCTTTATGCAACAAATCAAACGCGGTTGCTTCCTGTTGTTGATATATACGTTGCATTATTTTTTTAGAATTTTCTTGTATGGCAAATTGTGCTTCTAGTATAGCTTTTGTCTGCTCATTTTCCCTTTTAAAAACTTTGAGTTGATCTTTTTCAGCCAAGCCCGTTGGAATTGGAACACTTATATCCATACCTAGAACTTTTCTATTTAATACATGTGATTTCTCGGTATATTTTGGTGACCAAAGCTTAAAATGCTGGTCTATATTATTTATATAATATTCAGCCCTTACTATTTGGCTTAGCGTTTCAATCTCTTCATTAGACCAAAGCGTAATTGGAATCCCTAGCGTGGTTTCCAACCTATCAGCTAGTTTACCGTCATTTGCTAAGAACTTATCAATGTCGCCACCATAGGGTTTTAATGCATCTATCAACGTTCCTGTACTAGTCTGCTTCCCCGTAACAGTTGGTAATACCTTATCTAAGTCTATGCCCAATTCTGTTAACGTTATTCTATTAAAATCTGTTATGCTTTGATTTCTAAATAGCTCTCTCGCCGATTGTGTATCTGAATATGCAGCCAGACCCTCCATGGAAGAAGACATATGTGCATATGGTCTATACTGTTTTGCCAATATGTGCTTATCGCCATAGAGTTCACTTTCTTCTAGTAGCTTTCTATCGTCCGTTTGTCTATCTTTATCTTTTATAGCGAATTTATATGTGCCACGTAATAACATTTTAGAAACTTTTTTCTTTTTTCCGGTTTTGGGATCGATAGTCTCTTCGATGTATGGGGACATGTCATAGAAGCCACCGCCACTTGTTTTGTTAAGTATGCTAATTGGTCCGGATGGTGGACTAGACAAGTCTCGACCAGTAAGCCCTTTGGTTTTTCCTTTTGTCAAGTTAGCTATTTCTGTTGATCTTCTTTGAGAACTGATCTCTGAAGCATCAAGTATGTCCTGTACAGTACTTTTTCCTATCGCTGTAAATGTTTTTAATGGGTTAGTTAATACATCTTTTATGTTAACTACTGTAGTTACCCCTTTAAGTTGAAACAACTCTTCGTCGCTCATCGCAAGAAGATTCACTACGTCAGCATCAGACATTATCGATTTTGTTTGGCTTGATGTAAATTTCCAAGCCTGTAAGTTCTTTTTCTGCCCGTTGAAATAGAAAGCGATTGTTTTCTTTGGATATTCTATGGGAAGATCCGCAATGTCTTCTATCCAACCAACAAATGTTAAATCTCCTTTTGGCATAATTAGATTTTATCAGAAAACAAGCTTCAAACAAGAAAGTATAGATTAATTATTTAAATGTTGAAATTTAGCCAACAATATAGTATTGAAAGAATAACGACATAATGTAAAATTATGTTGTATGAGTATATTTATTAATATACCTAATTTGAAAAATATCTTTGTGAAGAATTCAAAGTTTTTTTTCATAATTATAATCTAACCATGCCTAACATGAAGAGATCCGTAAAGATAGTTGTTATTAGTTTTGTTATTATAACAGTTGTATTATCTAGTGCGTTCAAGACATATTCATACGCTAGTAATCAAGACGCAACTTATGAATATGATAACAACCCAAGTTTAACAAGCCCCGATGCGGTAAACGCGGCAGGTATCCCGGATTCTGTAAAGGCTATAGGACTAAATGCCTTGGGAACCTTTGCGAAATTAGCTGTATGTCATGGCGATGATTGTGAAGTAAATAGTGAGGGGTATACGCAATATCTGCTAGTTCAAATGCCAGCTAACGGTGTTGCGATGGTTGTATGTGATCCGGATCGAAATAGATTCGATGACGTTACCATACATGGTGCAGATACGCCATGTACCGATCCGAATACGTTTGCTGCTAATGCTGAAGAAATGCTAAGTAAAGGTAAACTACCAGGTGGTGGCGCAGCTTTGTTGGCTAGTGCATACAACTACGCTGGTACAGATATGTCTATCCCGACTGATTTAGCCTTATATTTTAAAGATACAATGTCTGACACAATATTTGGAACACCAGCATATGCAGCTGATCCTTTAGACAATACAATGTTCAAAGGAGTTGTCTTAGGCATGTGGAAGATAACGCGCAATTTGGCATTAGCTTTACTTGGTGTGATTACAGCTGCCGCTGCATTAATGATTATTTTTAGGAAAAAAATATCTGCCCAAGCTGTTGTAACTGTTTATAATATTCTACCTAGAATCCCGATTGCTATCCTTTTTATATTATTGTCTTATCCAATTGCCGCACTTTTAATCTCATTAGTTCAACCACTAATGGGGCTTGCTATTAATCTTGGTCTAGAAATTATGAAAGGAAGCACAACCACTGAAAATGCTGTATACTATTATATTAGTATGGCCATTAATAGCATATTTGCGATTGTTGTCGCTATGGGTGCTTTAAATGTTGGAGCAATTGTTATAATTGTGGTGTTTGTTGTTATTATTGTAGTTATACTCGCAGTCATTTTGATTCATATAATTAGTGCTTATGTTGATATGATTATTAATACTGTTTTTGCGCCTATTATTGGTGTTATGAGTATATTACCTGGTCAAGAACGTGGAATAGTGAATTTAGTTTTTAGAATGATTGTAGACATACTAACAGTTCCACTAATTATATTTGTCATACTTATGGGGTTAGCAGTTATTATTATTCCTGTTGAAGAGTTCGGTATGACGTTAGCACCACCAATGGCATTTTTTGCAATGTTTTGGATTTTTATACTAAAGACTATTATGGGGTTAATGATTATGTGGCAAGCTACTAAAGTTAAGAAAATGTTAAAGGGAGCTTTTAGTGTTACAGGATTGTTTGAAACTGGTCAACAAAAGAGGTAAAAGTAAATGTATTTATAATGATAAGACAAAGCTAGATTGTAAACTTCGTGTGAAAACTATGGATTCGCAGTGTGTATAGTCATTAAAAGTAATTACAACACACTGCGGATAGTTGTTATATTGAAGTATGACATTATTAATTCGGTTTCGTGTTATTTGGATATATAGTTGATTTATAGTTCCAAAGATTTACAGTGTAAAAACTGGCAGTTTTTATTTTTATATAATATATGGAATCAATCAATTGTAGTTCATTTGGCGAGTGTGTAAAAGGTACTGGATCACCATTACCAGCGGGCTCGCCAGCTGAAAAAAATATTACAAGCGTTCAATTACTTGTATACTTCTTTATAAATTTTGCAATATATGTAATATATGCAGTTTTACTAGTTTTTGTATTTTATAATCTTGCGATTGGTATTTACAAAATAGTATTTGGAGAAGATTCGAATGCTTCTAAAATAGCAAAGGAATCTATAACTAAGTCTGTGTTAGGAGTGATCGGACT
>JALWZX010000036.1 GCA_027002375.1 candidate division WWE3 bacterium
AAATGAACGCTCCCAACTCCACGGGCTAAAGCCCGTGGTTTCTTATCGCCAATTACTATTGTTGACCAACTCCATCCACGCACTAAAGTGCGTGGTTTTAAGTTTGGCGATAATAAATGAAAAAGAGAGGCAACCGTTGTGTCCAACGGTTGCCTCACTAATAACTCGATCATAGAAAAACCTGCTTTAGTCGAAAAGTTCTATTCTTCTATGCATTCCTAAAATTCTAATTATCACCTTTTAAATTCTTAAGGCATTCTGCTTTATATTCTTCGGGAACCATATCACAAACTGCTTCCGCGTTTTTATTTTCACCGTTAAATTTTTCTTGCAAGTTCTTTTGTTTATTTTCTAAATCATTCATCATGTCGGACAAATTCTTGAATGTGATATTCTTTGGTACTGCAAATAAGTTTGCATCAACTTTCCATGCAGTACACTTATATTTTGGGTTATTTTCTAAAGAATCATCGATATTTTCATCGTTTTTGTCTATAAATCCTGAATCAGGTAAATATTGCTCTGCCTCATCTTTGTCTAATTCTTTTATGTTAAATTTAGTGCCTTCATTGCTACCTTTTCGCCATGAATATGCCCAGTCACCATCTACCAATGAATACATTGTCATGTCGTTACCATCAAATTTAACACTTGCCTCTGAATACATTCTCTTTTTTCCATCCGTGTAAATCTTACCCTTAGCAATTTGACCATCTTCTGTACTTGTCCACTCACAAACCAAAGCTTTTTTATTCATAATGTTTTTAACAACATCTTTCCCGTTAACATTTACATCTCCATTTGGTGTGGGTGCAGTCTGAGTATTTTTCTTTACAAAAAACACGCCGGCTACTGCCACAACTGCAACAACTATTACAGTCGGTATTATGTACTTATTCATAATATTTTATGACTAGAATAACCTTCAATACTTTTCGAAGGAATTCATAACAAATTAACTATATCAACCATCACTTACTTATTGATAGTTGAACTACGTAATTAGTATAACATTAGAGATCACTAGCACAAAATGTTATGGTGAAACTCTCAGAACTTCACATTTTGTCAACCACTTTAATTCCCAATATTTCTAACCCATTTTTTATAACTTTATTAACGCTTAATATAATGTTTAACCTAAACTTAACAATTTCTAAGTCTATGTTGTCATCTATTATTTTTTGTTCAACATAAAACTTGTTAAACATTTGTGCTAATTCATATAAATATGTAGCTATTATCGTTAAATCGAAATCATTAGTTGCTTCTTTTATTACACCTTTATAATTTATTAATTTATGAATTAACTCTTTTTCAATTTCGCTTAATTCAATCAAACCAACGTCTTCTATCTTTTTAATGTCATTTTCTGATAAGTTAAAATGTGATTTAGCGTTATTTAAAATACCCAAACCACGAACATATGTATACTGCATATACGGCCCTGAATTTCCCTTAATATTTAATATCTCGTTCCAATCAAAAGTAATATCTACCTGTCTTTTTCTCTTGAAATCGTTCCACTTAAGCGCACCAATTGCTATTTTCCAAACATCTTTATCTGGTAAATCAGAGCTTATCTCTTTCGTTCTCTTAAAAGTTTCATTCAGCACATCTTCCAACCAGACCACATTACCCCTTCTAGTAGACATTTTGCCATCTTTCAACCGTATTAGACCATGCCATATATGAAGTCTCTGTTCGGGTTTATACCACCCCAATATTTCTTCTATTCTAAAAATTTGTCTAAAATACAGTTTTTGATCTCCACCAACTTCATTAATTATAGTTACATCATTTCCATACTTTTTTAATCTAAATTTATCTGTAGCCAAATCTCTTGTGCTATATAAAGTAGAACCGTCACTTTTTATTATCATAAGTGGCGGCAACTCATCGTCGTCATAAAAGAAAACCAATTTAGCACCTTCACTTTCAGTTATTAAATTATTTTTCTCTAATTCTTCTAAAATATCTGGTACCATTGGAACAAAAAATGATTCTCCATATCCACGCCCATTATTCTCAGTAAAATGAACATCGAGTTTATCGTATATTTCGTTAAATTCCTTCCATGACCAATCAATACATTTTTTCCAAAGTCTTTTAGCTTCATCATCATCACTTTCTAAAAGTGCAAACCATTTTCTACCCTCATCTTCTATATCTGGATTTTCTTTAACTTCATCGTGAAATTTAATATATAAATCAACTAGATCTTTTACAGGTCTTTCTGATTTATCGATTTCATCTTCATTTCCCCAAGTTTTTATGGCATAAATAAGTTTGCCGAATTGAGTTCCCCAATCACCAAGGTGATTGTCTCTGTAAACTTCATTGCCTGTTGTTTCGAGTAAATTCGCGATTGAATTCCCAATAATAGTAGTTCTAAAATGCCCTATCGTAAAAGGTTTAGCTATATTAGGCGACGAATACTCAACAACATACTTTTTACTTTCACCTAGTCTCAAATCTAATTTATTCAAAGCCAAATAATTCACTTTGGAAATCAAAAATTCGTCAGTAAAATAAAAATTTATAAACCCAGGCGTTGCTGCTTCTATATTTTTGAAAATTTTGGTGGAATTATATTCAACATCTAATAATCGAACGCGGATTTTATTAGCCAACCAATCAGCGTAATCAAATGGTGTTTTTATATAATCAATTTCATTAATAAGATTATCATCTAACAAATTGTTTTTTACCGACTCTTGAAAATCTTTAAATGTAACAAGAGCAACATTAGTTGTTAAGTTGCCTTTACCTTTCTGAGTAGGAATATTAACATCGATGTTAATATCTTTATAATGCAAATTGTCAAAAATGTTAGATATTTCTCTGCTAATTAGGTTTCTAGTTAAATCAATCATGGTAAAATTAAATTAAATACAATGAAAAGTTATTGAAAATAATAACATTCACCTACCGATTCTAACATCGTGTAACCAGATGTTTTTGGGTTGTTTTAACATATAAGCTACAACATCTGCCAAATCTTTTGGATCAGTAAAATCATCAGTAATGACATTCTCGCCTACCTTTTCAAAAAGTTTTGTATTAGTACCGCCTTGGTAAATACCGGCTACCTTTATATTAGTATCTTTAAGATCAACCTTTAACACATCAGTAAAACCTCTGACTCCATATTTACTAGCAGAATATACAGATTGCCCAGGTTGTACAGTTACTCCAGACTTTGAAGATATATTAATTATAGCTGCTTCATCTCGATCTAATAAACTATTAATGAAAAGTCTAGTTACATGAATCAAAGCTTTCAAGTTTGTATCTATAACTTTATCTATGACTTCCTCATCAATTTCATAAAATGGTTTAAGCTTTTGCCATATGCCAGCATTGTTAATTAAGATATCAACATGCTTGTAATCAGACAAAATCTTTTCAGAAACTTCTGCAAGTTTACTAGTGTTGGTGATATCTACGGGATAAATTTTTGAATCTAATGCACCATTTTTTATACACTCGTCGCTTACTAATTTCAACTTAGATTCATTTCTTGAAATAAGCGCGAGTTTAACATTCTCTTTAGATAATCTCAGTGCTATTTCTTTACCGATTCCATCACTTGCCCCTGTTATAATTACAATTTTTTCTTTTAATTTCATAATAAAAATAAAAAACGAATTAATTTGTTATTTTCACATATAGTATATCACAAACAGACACTGAGCCTCACAACCAACAATTGAATTCCACATAACAAAAAATGTATAGTATTTGCTGGATAACATGCATTTATATTTGCAGTTATAATTAATATATGCTTATAATCAAATCATGAGAAAAAACATTCAAGATTTCTTCGACTTTATTAGAGAACAAGGTGTAATTACACTCGCAATCGGTTTCATACTCGGAGGCGCAGTTACTAAAGTAGTAAATTCTCTGGTCGAAGATATAATAAACCCATTGTTAGGCCCACTATTAGGTGCCACAGGAAGTTTAGAGACAGCAGTAATAAAGATAGGGCCAGTTGAAATATTAATAGGCAATTTTATTAGCGTATTAATAGACTTTTTAGTTATAGCACTTGTAGTATACTTCGGTGTAAAAATACTTAAATTAGATAGAATTGATAAGAAAAAAGAATAAGTTTAAAGAACTCTTCGATTTAAATGCAAAATGTACAATGCACTAAAGAAGCAAAGAAAAGCCATTATTATAAACATAAAATTAAACCCAAATATTGTAACCAACATTCCGCCTGTAAATGCACCTATGGCGGCTGTAAAATAATACATTGATTCCCAAGCACCCCACTGTACACCACTCTTTTTGTTATTCAAATGTTTCGAGTAAACCGCATCAAAAGCTGGAGAATAAATTGCTTCGCCGATTCCTATTAGCGCCTGAACAAAAAGCAAAGAAAGAACAGAATTTACCAAAATATATAACAAAAATGAAATCCCCATTATCAAATAGCCAAAAACAATAATTAATTCATTCTCTTTTATTTTGTCGCTATATCTTCCTGAGATTAATGTTGTAATTCCAGCAAATAATGCAAAAACACCACCAGCAATACTAGCATCTAGCAAACTACCACCAACATTTTGAACAAAAAGTGCATAAATTGGGCCAAACATTGCACCAGCCATTAAAACCATAGCATTTGTGGCTAACAATATTCTAATGGCTTTATTAAAGTGTAAAAATCTCATGTGTTAAGTATTATTTTACAAGCAAAATGTTATAAATACCATAAACATTACTAGTTTTATGCAACATCGTGATGTCTTATACCATCAATTACAGTTTCATATAAATTAAAAATTACCAACTTTATAGTAATGAAACACTTAGTTGTAACACTAACAAATGTGAAAAGCAATTATGATTTTACAATATGGTAAAATCACAAATTTAAAACCAAAACACATGTGTTGAAATACTTATCTCTTCTTAATTTTATAAATAGACGCCTTTTTCCCGGAAACCAAAATTTCATATTTATCTAGCAACATTAAGTTATGATGTTTTGCTAAAACTTTCTCAAATTCATTTTTTCTGGCTGTTAATAAAACAATAATACCTCCCTTTTTTAATACTCTTACAAATTCTTTAATCATCGCAGAGTAGAACACAGAGATATCTTTTATATCCTCATACAAACCCCAAGGCGGATCAGTAACTATTTTAGAAATAAAATCATCTTCAAATGCTTTCATGTCTAAAGCATTCAATACCTTAGGAATTATTGGCTTGTTTGCTTTTTGGGCTTTGCTTCTATCTCTAATAATTTGTTTAAAATCTGGGTTATTATCAGTTGCAAATACAAGGTTGTAAGAAAAGTTTTTTACTCTTTCTATGGGAATTGAACCGTGTCCTGCAAACGGATCTAAAAAAATATCATTTTCTTTTGGCTCAGATAAATAACAAAGAATATATGCAAGCTCTGGTCTTAGTTCCCCAGGCGGTAACTTTTTATTAGTTATATTCTTCGTCAATCTTAGCATAAAGAAACCGATGTTCTCTCTTCTGCGCAAAAACCAAAATTCTGCTTGTGGCCTGTGTGAATCAACTCTTAATCTTATTCTATCTAGGCTAGATATTTTACGCTCGACCTGCGTTAGTAACTTTTTATCTACAGACACAAATTCATTTTCATCAGATGCGACAATACGAAAAGTTTTTGCCTTAGGTAAAAATTTTTCAGATTCCACATTTAGATTTGATTTTAAAATCTCTTTAAACATATAAT
>JALWZX010000037.1 GCA_027002375.1 candidate division WWE3 bacterium
AATACAGTGAATATCGATATAGTTCACCTGATATACTAAAAATAAACACAGAAGTTTATATTTATAACGATGTTGTTACAATTTTACAATATGATAACTTGAAGTTTGATCCTAATTCGATATTTTGTGTCGAGATTTATAATCAAGCTTTAGCAGATTTTCAGAAGCAGATTTATGATATTATTTGGGCTCAAGCCAAACCTATGAAATTAGTTAGTCAATTTGGTGCTCGGAAAGTTCTTTAATACTATCTGCGGTTCCTACATGTGATGTTACTCTCATTTTTGTTATTCCTGCCTTATTCATAAACAAAAAACCTTTGCCTGCAGATTTTCTATTGTTTCTTGAGCTTATTTGAACGGTAATTAATTTATCTGGTAGTATTATGATAAAATCAATTCCCTCTCTTGCATCTGATTCTGGATGTAAGGCAATTGACGCTTCGGGGAATTGAGCGACTGTGTTTTTTAATGCTTTTAGTTCTTCAGTTAAACCTGCAATTAATTCTATAACCGTTGTCCTGTACTTTCGGGGCATTTTAACTATGATCTCAGTAAATAAACTTTGTAATGCACTTGAAAAGTCATCTTGAAATTCTGGTGTTTCTCCTAAGAAAAGAAACATTAAGTTATGATGGAGAGCTACATTTATACGTCGGGCTGTTTCGCGACTTATCATTTGTCCTCCATTGGTTGGTAAATCCTCTTGAAGAAATGGGTAGGTTTCTCTATATTGGGATAAATATTGCTCGAGATTTGCAACAATGTCTGGATTATGGTCTGAGTAGTATGCTAAAACAGTTGAAAGTATAAGTTGTCTTCTAATTAATAATATTAAGTCTTCAGGTTCAATTTCCCACGGTTCTACTTCTGGATAGTGATTAGCTGCATATGTATACAACGGAAGTCCATTAGGGTCGTGTAATGCTACTACGGCGTTTAAAATCGTATCGGCTGGAGATTCTTCGTCTATTTGTGTCCAATCTATGTTTAAAGGCTCTTCGTCCAACATTTCGGTTATAACGCGAGACACTGGTTGATAAGTTACTTGTTTTAACTTAGGTAGGTCGACTATTGTAAATCTGTAGAGGCCGTTTTTTGCTGTGTCTGGCGACATTTTATATTGTGAATTTTAAATTATTTGCCTTTGTCCTTATAATCTTATGCTCTGGGTTGTATTATATCATGTTTATCATTTAAATCTACTTAAAAATATCGCGATTTTTGATATACTTATGAGTATGAAAGAAACACCAATGATGAAACAATACATGGATATTAAACGTCAATATCCAGATAAGATTCTTTTATTTAGAATGGGAGACTTTTTTGAAACATTTGGCAAAGATGCCGAGATTGCCTCAAAGGTTCTTAATATTACTTTGACAACAAGAGATAAAAATACTGACCCTACACCGCTAGCCGGTTTCCCACATCATGCGTTAAATCAATATTTGCCTAAATTTATAAAAGCGGGTTATTCTGTAGTTATTGCAGACCAGTTGGAAGATCCTAAACTTGCAAAAGGTATTGTTAAACGAGGGGTTGTTAGAATTGTTACTCCTGGAACTTTAGATG
>JALWZX010000038.1 GCA_027002375.1 candidate division WWE3 bacterium
AAACAAATGTGGGTTTTTGCTAATATAATTATATAACATTGGGTAATCGTTTCCTGTCCTAAACGATGGGGAACGATTTACTCTTTTAATTATATAATATTATTTCGCAACAACTCTAATATAATATGATGTAGAATTCGATTTATATATGTTTACATAAAAGATGAGAGATACTAAAGATACTAAACAGACAAACTTACAAAAAAACGATACTAAACCCCTAGTCAGCGTAATAATTCCTACAAAAAATAGCGGTAAATACCTTGCTAAAACCTTAGAATCAATGAAAAGACAGACTTACAAAAATATTGAATTAATAGTTGTAGATAATTATTCTACAGATAACACTAGAGAAATTGCGCGAAAATATACAGATAAAGTATATAAAAAAGGCCCTGAAAGAACTTTTCAAGTAAATTATGGCGCAAAAATGGCTTCAGGTAAGTACCTATATTTTTCTGGTGGGGATATCAATCGTGATTCAAATTTGATTGAACAAGCTGTTAATAAAGCTGAAAAAGATAATTGTGATGCTATTTATATAAATGTAGTAACTAAAATTGAAAATGCAAATATTTGGCAAAAAGCGCGTGCTGTTGAACGACTTTTGTACGTAAAAGAACCTAAGACTTCCGCCGCAAGATTTTACACAAAAGAAATTTTTGAAAAAGTTGGTGGCATAGACACAGATATCGGCCCAATAGCAGACGATCTAACATTTCAAAAAAAGTTAAACAAATTTGGCGCAAAGACAGAATTTATTGACGCTGTAGAATACAATCTAGATGAGTACGATAGCATTTTGGTGATATTTAAACGCGCACTATATTATGGGTGGTTCATAGGTAGAATGGCCAAAAAAATGCCCGACGAAACTAAAGAACAATACCCATTAATAAGAGAAGAATATAAAAAACACAAAGATCTTTTATTAAAAGAAAAATCTGTATTCGTAGCATTTGTAATATATAAATTCATGCAATATACAGGTGGCGCAACAGGTATGTTACTTGCCAAACTAACTAAAGAAAACCCTAAAGTAGAAAACTTTCTATTTAAAATAAACTATGGAGCAAAAGAACAACCCAAAAAATAGTGAAAGCCCCCCTACCCAATCAAACAAATTAGACCAGCAAAACAAAGTTTCAGTAATAATAGTAAATTACAATGGTAAAAAATGGCTAGAAAAATGCCTAACTTCAATCACAAATCAAACATATAAAAATTATGAAGTAATTTTTGTTGATAACAACTCAACAGATGATAGCGTAAATTACGTTAAACAAAATTTCAAACAAGTTAAACTAATTGAGAATGACCACAACGGTGGGTTTGCAGAAGGTAACAATTTGGGCATAAAACATGCAACTGGCGAGTACATAATATTGCTTAACAACGACACTTATGTTGAAAAAGATTATATAGAAAAATTTGTGAAAGTTTTTGTGGAATTTCCTAATTGTGGGGTGGCACAATCAAAAATTGTATTAATGAACGAACCAAAAAAGTTAGACATAGCATGTACCTTCTGGCCTCACACAACAATGCTTTATTATGAAGGGCTCGGTGATAATTCCACCAAAAAAAGATATCAAGAACCAAAAAAAATGTTTAGTGTAAAAGGTGCATCGATGATATTCAGAAAAAATTTAGCGGACAAAATCGGCTTATTCGATGAATCATTTTGGGCTTATTACGAAGAAACAGACTTTTGCCATAGATGTTTAGTTTGGGGATACGACATAATCTACTACCCAAAGACAACCTGTTACCATGCCGGCGGAAAAACAGCAGAAATGTTTGCACAAGATTACATACAATTTCACAATTTCAAAAACAAATTAGCAAGCTATATACACAACTTTCAATTTAGATATTTGATTGTATATGTACCGATTTTTACAGTATTAACATTGGGAATTTTTAGTATAATGTTCGCTCTAAATAAAAAATTTTGGCTTACAAAAGTATTTTATAAATCATACTGGTGGAACATTAAAAATTTAAGAAATACATTGAGATACAGAAAAGAAGTTCAAAAATATAGAAAAGTAAATGATTCAGAATATTTAAAAGAAATTACAAGACACCCACCACTTAAGTATTATTTAGCATTAGCTAACGGGAATTTAGAGGGGTTTGAGTATGAGTGAGAAATGAAACTCCACGGGCTAAAGCCCGTGGTTTCTTATCGCCAATTACTATATTGATTAACTCCAACCACGCACTAAAATGCGTGGTTTTAAGTTTGGCGATAATAAAATCAACCCAAAATGAATCACGAAGCATTTTATTAAATTGATTAAAAGTATTTAGAAGAGAGTGATTGTTGTACATGTAGAAATTGCCTGTTGTTGGTGATATAGAATTTAAGTTATAATTACGATATGGATATTTATGGATCAGAAATAAGTGATAGCAGTCGAGAAAACCCACATGATGGTTCTACACATGGTGCTGATAATGCATCTACTTACCCAGACCCATTAACTCCGATTCAAAGGAAAAGAATCATGAACGTTATGCAAAATCCAGAAGTTGAGGGTGGAAATAAACAAGTAGATTCAATAACACCTGAACCAGAGTGGGAAAGAGCTGCAAGATTAAGAGAAGAAACAGAGTTTGAACGTAAATTTGCAATTGCAGTACAAGTAAAACGCATGGTTCCTAAAATAGAAAATGGAATTGGCGGACTTCAGCATAATTTTGAATATATGTTAGCTGTCCCAAATGATATGCTGAGTAGAATGCAAGGTAAATTAGCCCTCTACGGTGAACGTGCGCAACAATTAACACATTCGCACGCAGAAAATTCACTAGCAGGTCTAGAAGAAATGGCAGATGATATACAATGGCTTTCAGAAATTACAGAATTATCAGAAAAATATTTACAACCCAACTTACATAAAGGTATTCCTAACCATGAACTTGTACAACGTACCAGTGAGCAATTTAAATATTTAATGATAATGACGTATAATCTACCACTTTTGGTAGATATTGTAGAAGCTGTCGAAAGTGCACGAGAAAAAGGTCAAGATGAAGCAACTGCTTTCTATGATGCTATTGATGCAACATTTGATAAACTCACTCAACCTCCAGAAGAAAACACTACTACCACTAATTAAATATCGAGTCTAAACAGTTATTGACTCACATAATCACACTCAATATACTAAAAGAAGTAGACAGAAGGCGTGAATTCCTACTTGTTTGGGATTGTATTCACAGCGCTGTCTATTTTTATTTTAATATTCAACAAAATTTATACCAAATACAATCTCACATTGAGCATCATTTAACATTTATGTTATATTCTTTTCAACAATTCATTTAGTGACCTAACCATAGCCAATATTGTAGAATACGATGTATCAGGATACGGTAGTATGGCAGAATTAGGTTTCCCCATAGGCAAAGATGGTGTATGCCCGATATTCGGCACAAAGCGATGTCCATAGTTATCATGTAGCATTTTTTGTAATAAGGGATCAGAAAGACGAGAATCATTAAAAGTATATAATGATCTAACTATTGGAATCCGATCATGTTTACTATACAATATTGCGTGTCCATGTAACTCAACCCCTAGACCTTTACTTATTTCTCTACGAAATCTCGATGAAGGCACAATTCTAAATAAGTTCATATTGTCCATAGCTCTAGCTTTAGGAACTCCAATAAAAATTCCAAAAAAGTTTTCCAATCCCTCAAATGGATACACAATGTTTCTAGTTCTTATCTCACCGGTATCTAATTTTACTTTAGATCTTCCGAAACCATTAGGACAAACAATATCTAATGAGTTTATCCCTCTAAAGACGTCTAATAACTTATCGAAATTAGGCATACCATCTAATTTTAATAACTCACCTAATTGAAGAAATTCTCCAATCAACGTAAACATCTCATCCAAAGAGGGTACCATACTTGTTGGTATTAAGTTACTATTTCCATCAGAATTAAACTTTGAAAATCTTGGGACATTATTGCTAAAAGCTATCTCATCAAATAACGCCGGGTTATCAACCCTATGACGTGAAAAAGAGTTGCCAATACTTAAACCCCACGAATTACCATCATCGTCTTGTAACACCTCATAATGCCTATTAGGAACATAACAAGAGTCTGATTCTCTAAATGAAACTATGTTTATACTACCGTCTATCATAATGTTTGTATTATACACCTCACGACCTCTCTGTCAAGACTATGGGGCACTTCGTTTTGGAACCTATGATCTAGGCTTAATGATAAAAAATGTTGGTAAAACAAGCATAGAGGTTTAAACCACAGGCTAAATCAACAAATCCTGCTTATTTTGTCAATGTTCCAAAAAGACACTAATACCAACAATCTTACCCTAAATACAATCCTAAGTTGCCCATTTTCTGACATATATGTTATATTCTTGTTAGCAAATAAAATTATGGACAGGAAAAAACCATTAATATACATAGTAATGCCTGCATATAACGAAGGCAAAGTAATTAAATCTGTACTAGAAGATCTAATTAAACATGGGTATCAAAATATAATCGTAGTTGACGACGGCAGTAAAGATGATACATATGAAGAAGCAAATAAAGTTGAAGATGTAGAAATCATTAGATTATTAATGAACAGGGGGCAAGGTGCTGCATTAAAAACGGGAATTGACTATGCAGCAGAAAATTATAGTCCAGATGTTATCGTAACCTTCGATTCTGATGGACAACATAATCCAGAAGATATAAAAAATCTTATTAAACCAATATTAAATGGCGATGCTGACATTGTATTAGGCTCTAGATTCTTAGAAAACGGAAAGAAAAACAATATTCCAACTATAAAAAAGGTAGTTCTAAAAAGTGGCATTGTATTTACTAATCTAGTATCCAAGATTAACCTCACTGATACCCACAATGGAATAAGAGCATTATCTCCTAAAGCATATAATTCTATTCAAATAACACATAGGGACATGACACACGCATCTGACATCATAGATGAAATAAATAGAAATGAATTGAGTTACAAAGAAGTACCTGTACATATTAAGTATACTGAATATTCGAATCACAAAGGTCAATCACCTTTCAATTTTGCAAAACTTGGTATTAAAGTATTAGTTTATAAGATGTTAAATTAAGTTATGACATTAATTGCAATACTAATTTTAATGTTTGCGTTGTTTGCTTTATCAAGAGTTTTTTTGCGATATAAAGATAAACAAATTAATATATTCTCATTTGCTTTTTGGATAATAATTTGGGGTGGAATTATACTTTTTTCATTAAAACCACGATTATCAGAAAATATATCTAAATTTTTAGGAATTGATAAGGGTACAGATGCATTATTCTTTTTAGCTATTGTGATATTGTTTTACATAGTATTCAGATTATATATAAAATTAGATAAGCTAGACAAAGATGATATTAGTCTTGATATTGCAATTGTTCCTTATGAAAATAGAATTGTCATTCCAAAAATTGGAAAAAAAGTTTCCGTGGAAGAAGAAGGCGTTGGAGGAGCTGTTCCAAAAGCTCTCCGCTGCGTATCAAAAGATGGCAGTTCCAACTCCTTGGTTCCAGGGGATTTTTACCACGAAGCAGATGCAGCTGTATTGGCG
>JALWZX010000039.1 GCA_027002375.1 candidate division WWE3 bacterium
GCTCAAAATGGAGATAAATTATTGATTGTCGACGGTAAAGCTATTCTTTATAGACCTTCGACTGATATGATTATAAATGTCGCTCCAGTTTCTAAGAATAATCAACCGGCTGATAAAACGAAGGAAAAGAAAATCTCTTTAAAGGGCTTTACAGTTGCTGTTTTGAACGGAACGAATAATGTAAATGCTATTGATGAATTTTTAAAGAAATTAGATAAAGATTTTACAGAAGTAAATGTTAAATCTCGAGGAGTTGCGCCTACTGATTATACTGTCTCTGTTGTCTATGACCACTCTAACAAAGGCGCTGGAAAAGTTATTGCTGAAAAATTGGGAATTGCATATAGTAACAAGGTACCTAACAGTATTAAAAGTGATGCAGATGTTGTTATTGTTTTAGGCTCAGATCAGTTTTAATAAGTTAGCAGAGCTTCTCAATATTTCTGTTTTAGGTCTACTAAAATCTACTCCTCAAGTTGATATTATTGTTTTATAGAAAGCTTGTTTATTGCATAGCTTTGTTTAGCAATGGCTAGTTTTATATTGCTGCTGTTTATTGAATAGAATGCTAAGCAACTAACTTCTCATGGCTTAGCTTGGTTAAGATTTTAAATACTGCAAATTTCTATGAGGAATGCTGTCTTAATTAATCAACCTTCTTTAGAGAGTTGGAAGGACGGTGTATATAAACATAAAGCTTCTCAAGGAAGAATGATCTATGAGTATACTTTTGAGTCATTAGATAGAAGAATATGAGATATATAAAGCTTTATGCAAGTTAAGACGGGGTATTCCTATAGTAACTCGAGCGTTTCGGGGTTGCTATCTTATAGTGGGTCCGTCGTGTTCGTTTTTTAGTAGGGACGGGACGTTTTAATACTAATACCTTTCTGTGAAACAAAATCTACGGACTGTGATATGGCTAATCTGTGTGTTTCACAAGTTCCTCTTTTCGCTTCTAATTTATTGCATTTTCAATATAAATTTGCTATTTTGTATATAGGAAATATTGCTAGATTTAGTTGTGAAAATTCAAGAAATACTGCCCCACAAACAAAGATATTTGTTTGTAGCCCTTATTACATTTGTTATATGTTTCATGGGGGCTTTTTCTCGAACTTTTGCGGCTAATTCTAGTGAGACCGTTAATTTCCAAGGCAAAATTGCTAATTCTGATGGAACAAATGTCTTTAACGGTTCACCGTCATGTGTTCAATCAGGTCAAGATACTTGTGATTTCCAAATCTCTTATTATGATGCTGCTAGCGGAGGAAATCTGCTAGGGAGGGAAACTTTTTCTGATATTGAAATTGGTGATACATATGGAATTTCTAATTTAACACTTGGTACGGGGACCTTTACAGCTGGAACTGAAAGCACATTTTTAGATATTTTTTATAATCATTCTGATGTTTATATTGAAATAGGGTTTGATCCTAACGGTGCGAATAACTTTACTGAAATCTTTCACGATTCTTCTGGGAATAGAATGCCTGTTAAAGCTGTACCATATGCAGT
>JALWZX010000040.1 GCA_027002375.1 candidate division WWE3 bacterium
ACCTGCAGAAGCTATGGAGGAAGAGGTAAACAAATATAAATTCAGAAGATATCAAAAGCAGAAGGAATTAGTTGTTGCTGATTTTGCTGGGTGGGGCACTTCGACCTAGAATGTACCTGTTATCTCTTTCCCCACGCAAAAATCCTATAGCAAACGTCAATAATTGTCAAGAATAGAATAAAGATACAAATATTAGTATCTTTGTGTGTAATATTATCTATTGAGCATCCGATTGAATCCGGGAGCTTCCCATATTTGTGTTGTATGAAAATCTAATGGTTAAAATTCAGCCCTCACCTGAATAAAAATGCTTTTAATTGCATAGTGATACGTTTATGAATCATTTATTGCTGTATAACTTAGTTGTAATTAAAGAGTGCGATTAACACTATTCCATCAACCCTTCAATCTCTTTATGTATAGGCTCATAAGTACCACCTTTAGGTATTAATGTCCATGCCCCACCATAATTAGCCCTATTTGCAGGAACTACCAAAAAGTTACTTGTATCTAAACTTAATTGTTTAACTGTAATATCCCCGTAATGCTTCATGACCTCGAACAGTACTTCTGTATCAGCTAAAGTTAAATCTGTATATACTTTTTGCGTTGCTAAATCATATAAAACTTTAGCAGTTTTTGGATTAAATAGGTTATCTGGTTTAAAAAAGTCTTTAACTACGGCTTTCATTACTAATTGCTGACGAGTACCTCTCGCATAGTCGCTACCTTCACCGTTCGTGCCCTTACGTGACCGCGCATATTCCAATGCGGTTTCTCCATCCATTGTTTGAGTACCAGGTTTGAATTCCACAGTTTTTGTATCATTCTTGCCGGCTCTATCGTTTGGGTATGATGTATCGACAAATCCACGTGGCACGTTTATTGTAACCCCACCTACTGCGTCAACAGCCCATACAAACGCATCAAAATCAACTCTGATAATTCTATCAGGTCTTTGTCCAGTTACTTTTTCAATTTCATCACGCATTGCTTCAGGGCCTTTCAAATTGTAAACAGCATTAATTTTATATGCATCTGCCCACACATCTCTTGGTATATGCGTTACAACTGCAGTACTTCTATCTGGCGACAACGTTAAGAGTTGAATCACATCTGTTCTCCAATGCTTTTGCTGACCGTATCGCCTATCAATTCCCAATATTAATATATTAAATGGTTTAGATTTGTCACTAGGGTCTGATGATTGTGAGCTCTCATTTAAGGCTTTTTGCTCATCACTTTTATTTTTTAATTTTGCCTTTGCTAATTCATCGGCATTTGCTATATCAATGCCGTCGTAATCAACATATTTGTCATCAGCCCTTGCTTCTGCTACGTTTTTTTTATTATCCTTTATCGATTGGGAATTTTTAGATTTAATTACTGTTTCGGTGTTTACGTATTTATATACACCGAAAGTCCCGGCTCCTAGGAGCAATAGAAATGTTAAGATTACAAAAATTTTGGCAGGCATAATGTTTAGTAGATTATATCAAAAAAATGGTCCAGGGGGTAGGATTCGAACCTACGTAGGGATAAACCCGTCAGATTTACAGTCTGATGCGATTGACCACTCCGCCACCCCTGGTTGTGTATGGCAAAACAGCTTTAAAAATTTGTCATAAATTGTTTTGCTAGTTGAAAATTATACATTAAAATTGAACTATTGCCAAAGATTAAAATGACGCTAATTTAATAGTATTTTTTGCCACTTCACTTCGCTAGTAATATTAACTATTATAGATTAGCAAAATTATGATTTAGTTGATATTATTAAATTAGAATTTATGGCAAATAAAGTTATACACCGAGCAATAAAAGTTAAGAAATTACCAAATAAAAGAAAAACCACTGTTGGCGAAAAACTTCTTTACCTTTTAGCCGTTTTATCTGGTTTGGGAACCTTAGCCGTTTTATTTGGTGCTATTGCAATTATTGTCGTTTTTACAGTATTTTCTAGTACACTACCCTCACCTACTAGACTTACACATAGAAATATAGCTCAGTCAACCAAAATATACGATAGAAATGATACTCTTTTGTATTCTGTTTACGACGAGAAAAATAGAACTTTAGTTAAAATAGATGAGGTATCGCCTTATGTTTTACAGGCAACTTTGGCAGCAGAAGATGCTGACTTCTATAAACACGAAGGAATTGACCCTTTTGGTATTGCTAGAAGTATTTATAAGACTGCACTTGGTAAAGGAAAACAAGGTGGTTCAACAATTACACAGCAGGTTGCTAAAAATGCGCTTTTAACATCAGAGAGAACTGTAAAAAGAAAAATTAAGGATATGGTATTAGCTCTTCAAATAGAAAAGGCATATTCTAAAGATGAAATATTGCAGATGTATGTTAATGAAGTTCCTTATGGCGGTGCTACATGGGGTATAGAAGCAGCATCTAAAACATATTTTAATAAGAAAGCTAAAGATTTAACTTTGGCTGAAGCCGCGTTGCTAGCAGGCTTGCCACAGGCACCAACTAGATATTCCCCATTCAACAACCCAGATGTAGCAAAAGAGAGACAGAAACATGTTTTATGGTTAATGAGAAATAGAGGTTGGATAGATCGAGACGGTCAGCATAAATACCTATCAGAAGAAGAATATCAGCAAGCATTAAATGAACCACTTACTTATGCTAAATTTAGGGGAACTATAAGAGCTCCACATTTTGTAATGTATGTACTAGCACAGCTTAGAGAAAAATATGGTAATGATATGGTTGATAATGGCGGGTTGATTGTGAAGACATCATTAGATTTGCCATTACAAGAAGAATATCAAAAATATATTGCAGACGAAGTAGCAAATGCAGATAAGAAAAAATATGGTTTTACAAATGCTGGTCTTGTAGCTTTAGATCCTAAAACTGGTCAAATTTTAGCAATGGTTGGTTCTAAAGATTATTTTGCAGATGATATTGATGGTCAATTTAACGTGACAACAGGTTTAAGACAGCCTGGTTCAACATTAAAGCCTATTACTTATTTGACAGGTTTTACAAAGGGGTATACAGCATCAACAGTACTTTTTGATGTTCCTACTGAATTTAAAACTGGTTCAGCAGGGCAAAAACCATATAAGCCCAAAAATTATGGTGGTTGGGGTTTCAGAGGTCCGTTGCAGGTTAGATATGCTTTGCAAAACTCAGTTAATGTAACAGCAGTAAAAATGTTAGATTTAGTCGGAATTCAAAACATGGTTAATTTAGCCAATGATTTGGGTGTAAAATCATTGAAATATGACCCCTCAAAGATTGGTTTATCAATTACACTAGGGGGTGGTGAAGTTAGGCTTTTAGATTTGGTACATGGATATGCTTCACTTGCAGCCAAAGGACAATATAGAGATCTTGTTCCGATTCTTGAAGTAAAAACTTCTGATGGCAAAGTTTTAGACAAACAATATAACAATGATGGTAGACAGGTTGTTGATAATAAACTTGTTTGGATTTTGACAAATGTTTTATCTGATAATCAAGCGCGAGCCGCAGCGTTCGGTACAAGATCTCAACTTTATATTCCTAATAATAAAGTTGCAGTCAAAACAGGTACATCAAACGATCTTAAAGACAATTGGACAGTTGGATTTACACCTGATATAGCAATAGGTGTTTGGGTTGGTAATAATGATGGTAAACCGATGAACTCTAGAGTAACTTCAGGATTAACAGGTGCTTCTACAATTTGGAATAAGGCTATGACTTCATGGGTAAAAGAGCATCCGAATAAAGAATTCCCACGACCAGACGGTATTGTAGATGAATGGGTTGGATCGTTATCTGGTATGGTTCCTTATGAGGACAAAGAAGAAAGGCGCATTGAATATTTCGTGAAAGGTACTGAGCCAAAAGCGAAATCACCATGGTTTAAGCGTGTAAAGGTTTGTAAGCACGGTAAAATTAAAGATAAATTATATATTGAATACAAAGCTCAAAAAGAAGAATGGCAACCATATCTAGAGAGTTGGATCAAGAATAAATACAAAGATGATGAAGATCAACTGTATAAATATATGGGGCCAGACTATGAAAAAGAACACAACCCTGATAAGTTCGATTTAGATGACTGTGAAGATGACGATGATTAGGTTTTTGACTTAATCAATACAAAATCAATACAAATTTAATGTTGAAATTTCCTTTAGCTTTAGGTTAACTTCTCAATACAATGTTTTTCTTTTTCAAATCGTTAAGCATACTTGCTTTTATATTATCAACGAGTTCTTGTGTTAATTTATAGTTTTCATCTTCAAATGTGATTTTAAAGGTAACTGATTTTTTATCGTTTTCTATTTGTTCGCCCTCATAAGTATCTGTGATTTCCACATAAGAGACATAATCACTATTTTCTAAGATCTCAACGACTTCACTTACTTTTTGTGTTTTTTTCATCACTAGCGCAAGTTCTTCAATAATTCTTTGTGGAATTCGTGTCTTTATACGATATTTAGGAATATCTAATATGTTTATAAGCGGTGCTATATTTTCAATGTAAAAGACATAACCATTGTCAAACAATTCTGCGATTTTTGAATTGTCGTAATAGTAGTCAAGATGATCAGCTTTTTCTTTTATTTTCAGATGTTGCTTATTATCTAAGTTTAACTGTGCCAATATTGAAAGAAAATCTGCTTTTACTTTTTCAAAACTATATTCATTGTACAAGGTGGCAATTTGCTCTTCCTCAGTATATTTACCTTTTTTTGCCTCGTTATATACTTTACCAATTTCAAATACAGCAACTTTGTTAATATTTGATTTTTTATGGTTTTCAATTACATCGACTAGAGTTTCCCTTAAATCTGTACGTAGTGCACTTAATTCTTTATTTAAAGGGTTTTCAATTTGTATTTGCTTTTCTTTATCTGTATACGTTACAAAAGGCATTGTGATATATTCATTTAGGCCTAACTGAGTAAGCATATCTCTAAATTTGTCGTGCAGTTGAATCCTAATTGGTGTAGCGTAATCGGTTGGTGCAGATGATATTGGTTGTAACGGTATCTTATCATATCCCCAAAGACGTAATACTTCTTCAACCAAATCGGCTTCATAATGTATATCTGTTCTATAGCTTGGAACTTTAATTTGAAGTTGAGTGCCAATTCCTATAGCCTCTTTTTGTTCAATTATTTCAAATTCTAACCTTTCTAGTAAATTTATTATTGTGTCTTTATCTATATCAACACCACCTATTCGTTGTATCTCATTTGTATTAAAATCAATTATGATTGGTGTATATTTTTCTTTGTAATAATCTTCTATGCCTACAATTTCAGCCTCACAAAGATCTTCGACAAGGTATAATGCTCGCTTAATTGCAGTTTCTACAATTTCAGGATTTAAAAACTTTTCGTGTCTTGTTGATGCATCCGTTCTGATAGAATGCCTTATAGAAGTGCGTCTAATGAATGCTTGCTGATATGTTGCAGATTCTAGAATTACATGAGACGTTTTATTATCTATTCCTGAATTAGAACTACCAATTACACCTGCAATAGCTACTGGTTTTTTACTGTCAGTCACGACTAAATCTTCGTTTGTTAAATTAATTTCGGTTCCTTGCCATGTTATAAATTTTTCCCCTTGTTTAGCACGTCGCAATGTAAGAACTGGGTCAGCTACATCTTTCTCTAGCTTTCGGTAATCTAAAGCGTGAAGTGGTGTTCCATACTCTAACATTACATAATTAGTTATATCTACAAGATTATTTATTGGTGAAATTCCATATGCTTCTAAATCTTTCTTTAACCAATCAGGTGATTCTTTTATTTTCACATTTTTTAACTCAACAGTGCAAAATCTCTTTACAATATCTTCTGCTGTTACTTGTAAATTTTTATTTGGTTCACCCCATTCTACTTCAATATTTTCTTTTTGTGGTGGAAGTTTCACCTTTTTATCAATATAAGCTGCATATTCTCTTGCAATACCAATTACAGAATAACTATCAGGTCTATTTTGTCGTGTTTCTAAGTCTATTACCTTTTGACCGGCCATTTCTTCTATTGGTCCATCTTGCATGAATTCTAATTTGGTCATTATGTCACCAAATTCCTCGGGTGTATGCTCTAGTTTTATATATTTTTGTAACCAGTCTATTGGTATTCTCATTTTAATTTGTTATTATGTGGAATTCATTTGCTGACTTCCACTAATCAATTAATTATTTACTTACTCATTTACTCATATCTAATGCCACCATTCATTAATGTTCTAATATCATCAATACCAAATCTTGCCATTACCACCCTATCTAGCCCCCAACCAAAAGCGAAGCCGGAATATTCTTTAGGGTCAATACCAGCTTTTTCTAATGTAGTCGGGTGAATCATGCCACCACCAGCAATTTCTATCCATCCCCTGTTCTTACATACCTCGCAACCTTTACCATCGCAAAATGTACATTGAATGTCAGGACTAAGTCCAGGTTCAACTTCTGGATAATACTTTGCTCTGAATCTAATTTTTGTGTTTTCGCCTAGTATAAATTTTAACGCCTTCGTAAAAATCCATTTTAGATTGCCCATTGTCACATTTTTATCAACATATACACCTTGAAATTGGTAAAAAACTGCACTATTTGTTCTATTAATAGTTTCATTTCTAAAAGCTTTGCCACCAGCAACAAATCTAATTGGTGGGTTATATTGCTCTAATACTCGAGCTTCAATACTAGAAGTTTGTGTTCTTAAGAGTACATCTGGTTCCATTATATATAAAGTATCTTGTAAATCTCTAGCAGGGTGATCTTTAGGAACTCCAAGCATTTCAAAGTTATGATAATCATCTTCTATCTCAGGACCGTCAAATACCGAAAATCCATAATAATGAAAGAACTGATATATTTGTTGGAGCACATAATTTAAAGGGTGTAAATGCCCCGTTTTCGTTTTTTTTACTGGTGTAGTTAGATCAATTTGCGTGGATATTTTATTAGCAGTTTTATTTCTTATGTTTTCGATATCTTCAGCTATGGCACGCTTGAGTAGATTTATTTCTTTGGCGAACTTTATTTTTTTGTCCTTATCAAGTTTTACGATTTCTTTTAGTAGTGTATTTATTTCACCCTTTTTACCTAGATATTTTATATATAAAGAATCGGGGTCTAAATCACTTGCCTTCAATTGCTTTTTGTAGATGGAACTTATTCTTTGTAGTTTTTCAGAAATATTTTCCTGTGACATTTTTTATATTATATCAAATATAAAGAAGAGAAGATATTTATTACCGCTAAACTTAAAACCACGTACTTTAGTGCGTGGATGTAGTTAATCAATATAGTAATTGGCGATAAGAAACCATGGGCTCTAGCGCGTGGTTTCATTTCATAACTTTCTCTACGACCTTACTAAAGGTTTCTGGATAGCTAACTGCTAACTCAGAAAGTACCTTTCTATCGAGAGTAATATCGCTAGCGCGAAGTTTATGTGTGAATGTAGAATAATTTGTGTTTTGTAACTTTAGAGCAGCGCTTAATCTCATTATCCATAGTTTTTTCATATCGCGCTTTCTAAGTTTTCTACCCGCAAATGCATGTTCACCAGCTCTAATATATGCTTCATTAGCCCTTTTATATAGTTTACTACGAGAAAGGTAATAACCCTTTGTAGCTTTTAATACTTTTTTATGTTTTTTACGTCTTACGACTCCTGTTTTTACTCTAGGCATAATACTGTTAAAAAATTAAATTTACCTGTTCAATATGTGTTACATATAACTTGATGCAACCCATAATACACTTTTTTCTCTTATTTAACAATCATTTTTTTAACCTTTTTAGAAAAGGCTTTTGATGCTTCGCTTTCTCTCTTTTTTCTGTATTTGGCGGTTTTACTGTCACTTCTTCGTAAATGTGAAATATTGGTAGATTTTTTTAGAACCTTACCTTTTTTGGTTATTTTAAATCGTTTGGTTACGATTCTTCTTGTTTTTGCTTTTTGTTTTGCCATAATGCTTTAATTTTATAAACTTAATTTGATTTTGCTTTAACAGGCATCAACGTCATGCTCATATTTCTTCCCATAAGTTTTGCTGGCTTATCAATTTTTGATACTTCAGCTAGTTCAGCTTCTATTATCTTTAGCTTCTTTGCCCCTAATTCAGGGTACATAATTTCACGACCTTTGAATTTTACAGTATATTTAACCATATGACCAGCCTCTAAAAACTCTTTACCCCTACGTATTCTTAAATTAAGATCACCCTCACTAATTTTAGGAGAAAGCTTAAATTCCTTCAAATCTGTTTTTTTAGATTTAGATTTTTTTTTTTTTTCTTTTTGTTCTTTATTTTTTTTATTTTATTTTATTTTTTTTGTAATCTAGCATTTTGCAGACTGGCGGCCTTGCCGAGCCTGAAACCTCTACCAAATCTAACCCAAGTTCATTTGCTGATTTAATTGCATCTTTGGTATTCATGACACCTAAGTTTTCTCCATTTGCGCCAATAACTCTTACTTCTTGAGCTCGAATTTGGTTGTTTTTATTATACTTTTTTATTGTTATGTTTTTTTACTACTAATACAAACAAATACTTATTTATATAGCAATAAAATTAGCATAAATATTCAAACTATATAATGTTAACGTTAGTCTTTTGTATCAGCATTTTACGCTAATTCCAATTTTCTTTCAACAATAAGGTTTTTGAGTTTATTTGTAAAATTCTCAAGCTCAATAAAATTATTTTGATTACCATTTCTATCTCTCACAGAAATCTTATTTGCTTCTTCTTCTTTACCACCGACAATTATCATATATGGAATTTTCATTTCTTGGGCTTTTCTTATTTTGTTTCCCATTGTTTCATCTCTGTCATCTATTTCAACGCGAATATTTTCTTTTTTTAAAGTTTCACTTACTTTGTTTGCATAATCATTGAATTTTTCAGAAATTGGAATTATTTCGACTTGTACAGGTGCTAACCATACAGGAAAAGCTCCAGTAAAATGCTCAATTAAAAGCGCGACAATTCTTTCTATAGCTCCAATTGATGATCGGTGAACTACTATTGATTCCTTTTCTTTACCATCTTTATCTATATATGTTAGTTTGAATCGTTTTGGCATAACAAAGTCATATTGAACTGTAAATGCGGTATCATCTTTGCCCAAAGCATTCTTCATTTGAATGTCTATCTTAGGGCCGTAAAATGCCGCCTCGTCTTCTACCTCAACATACTCAGCCTTTCTTTTCTCTAAGATTCTTCTAAGCGCATCTTCAGCAATATCCCATGCTTTATCATCCTTATAATACTTTTTATCATCATTTCTATTTCCAAGTGATAGTCTATACCAGTAGTCTTTTCCCATCTTTAATCCAAATGTATTAGATACAAATTCAATTAGATCTATTGCTCCTTCGATTTCTTGTTCAGCTTGTTCAGGATCAGCACAAATAATATGGGCATCAGCCAGACAAAATCCTCTTACTCTGATTAATCCTGTTAACTCACCTGACTGTTCGTATCTATATAATTTAGCTAATTCAGCAATTCGCATTGGTAATTCCCTATAGCTTCTAGGCTTACTTAAATACAATTCAAAATGATGTGGGCATGTCATTGGTCTTAGCATATATTTCTCATCATCAATTTCTATAGGTGCATACATTGAGTCTTTATAGTATGGATAGTGTCCAGATTTTTCATATAATGCTACCTTAGCTAAGTCTGGTGTATATACATGTTGATAGCCTCTCTTTATTTCTTCATCTACTATAAACCTTTCTAATTCTCGCCTTATTACTGAACCTTTTGCTGTCCACATTGGTAAACCTTTACCAACAATGTCAGAAAATACAAATAGATCTAAATCTTTTCCAAGTTTTCTATGATCTCTTTTCTTTGCTTCTTCTAACATTTTCAAATATTCGTCTAGTTCTTTTTGATTCTCAAATGCAGTGCCATAAATTCTTGTTAACATTTTATTTTTTTCATCACCATGCCAATAAGCACCAGCAATAGAAAGCAATTTTACAGCGCCAATTTTACCTGTAGATTCAACATGGGGGCCTGCGCATAAATCTACGAATTCCTCATCAGTACCTTTACCAGTATAATAAACAGTTGCCTCTTCACCTTTTTCTTCTATCTCGTCTAACCATTCTTGTTTATATGGGTTGTTCTTGAATAATTTTCTTGCTTCTTCAATAGAAATTGTTTCTTTCGTGATTGGCAAATTTAATTTAATTATTCGTTTCATTTCTTTTTCAATTTTGGGGAAATCTTCAGCAGATACTTTATTATCACCTAATAACTCGAAATCAAAATAAAAGCCATCATCTGTGGCAGGGCCCATTGCCATATAAAACTTATACCCTAAGTTTTGCATAGCTTGAGTTAGTACATGTTCGGCACTATGCCTCATTTTAAATAAATTGTCTTTTTGGTTGTTTTCTTGATTTTTATTCATGTTTATATATTTTTAAATTATTTAGAAATTTTGCAAAGGTTGTGAAATTAATCATTAGTATTTACCCCACGAGGGGTTGTAGTTGTGGTATGAAAGTTTTTTACTAAAAGTAAGTTAACCATAATTATAGTTATATGATACTATTATCAGCAAATTTTTCTACAAGGAATTCTATTTCTTTTGATTCCTTATATAAAAAATCTTTGTCATCTCAACAATTGCTAAACTAACAAAGCCAAATATAACTAAGAAAATCCAATCATATATACCAAGTGGAACAGTATGAAGCATTGTATTTAAAAATGGTATATATACAGCTGCGGCATAAGAAATAAATACAATCACCGACGAAGTAATTAACCATTTATTTGATAAAATATTAATATGCCAAATATTTTTGCCAAGGTTTTTATATGCATAAACTACAAATGCAGTATCCAAGCTCATAGTTCCAAATATTAAAGTTCTTACATGAATTAAATCTAAGTGCATCATTTCGTATGCATACCAAAAGACTGCTAGTGTTAAAAACTCGTCAAGTAAGCCTGTACCGAATATTAACATTTTCATTTCATTAGTTAATAGCGGTTTATTTCTAGGCTCAGGTTTTCTTTTCATTACGCCTTCTTCTTTAGGTTCAAATGCGTACGCTATACTTGGTACAGAATCTTCTACTAAGTTGTTCCATAGAATTTGCACTGGTAATATTGGTAATGGCCAACCAAGTAAAATGTTAGAAATTCCCACAACAATAACTGAACTAAATGCATCTGCCATTATATATGCAATTGATTTTCTCAAATTATCTAAAATTACCCTACCCTGCTCTACTGCATTTACAATTACAGCAAAGCTATCATTTAACAAAACTAAATCAGAAGCTTCTTTTGCTACTTCTGTACCAGATCCCAATGCAACACCTATATCGGCTTTTTTAATCGCTGGTGCGTCATTTACGCCATCGCCGACCATAGCAACTACATATCCCTCTTTTTGTAGAGTTTTAACTATTCGCATTTTGTGCGATGGTTCAGCTCTTGCACATAGTTTTAATGTTTTAAGTTTTTCTGACAATTCATCATCGCTCAATTTATCTAATTCGATACCTTCTATGTATTCTCCTTCTTTTACATTAATACCAGCATCTTTTGCGATTGCTCGTGCTGTTAATTCATGATCACCAGTGATAATAATTGGTCGAATTCCAGCTGTAGTGGTTTTATGTATCGCTGATTTTATGCCTGGTCTTATTGGGTCGATTAAGCCTAGTAGACCTATGAATTCCATATCATTTGCATGATCTAATATATTTTTTCTTGTTATTTTATGTGGAATTCTAACCTCTTTTTTAGCTACACCTATTGTTCTAAGCCCTTGTTTCATCATATTCTCATATTCTTCTTTCCAATTTATGTGTTTAGCTAGTTTAGATCTTTGTAGTATTCGTTCAGGTGCACCGATAACATAAATATATTGTTTATCTTGTTTTTTATCTTCAACTAACTTAATTATAAATTTATATTTTGGATCAAATGGAATTTCTATTAATGTTTCTATATCTTTTTCAAAAGTGTTTTTAATGTAGCCATTCTTAAACGCGCCTTCAACAATTGCTTTACCAGTTGAAGATCCTATTAGTTTGATTTTATTTGACTTTGAAGTGTAATTTTCTATTGTTGCTTCACTTGTAATGGTGGCTATTTTGTAAAGCTCACTATTTTCGTTATTTAACGCAACAGTTTTTACAAGTTCCATTTTACCTTTTGTTAATGTTTTTGTTTTATCGAAACAAATTACAGAAGTTGATCCTAACGTCTCTACGGATTGTAATTTACGAATTAGACCTTTTTTAGCTAAAATTCTATCCATACCTATAACAAGAACCAATGTCATTACAATCGGTAAGGACTCTGGAATTCCACCAACTGCAATTGCAACACCAGCTTCAAATATTTTAATTGGATCATCACCGCGTAACAGACCACCTATGAATATTAAAAATGCAACACCGCCTATTATTGTCGCAATTTCTTTGCTGAACTTATCTAATCTAACTTGAAGTGGGGATTTTTCTTCTTTACTGTTTTGCACAAAATCAACAATTTTGCCTGTTTCTGTATTTACGCCTGTTGCAACAACGATTGCAAGCCCTTTACCAGATTCAACTAAGGAACCCATATACAACATATTTTTTCTATCAGCTAGCGCTGTTTCTTCTGGTAAAGCTTCAATTTGTTTTCTCGATGCTACTGATTCGCCTGTAATAACAGCCTCAGATACCATTAGATTATCTGATTTAATAATTCTTGCATCAGCAGGAATTTTGTCACCTGCAGAAATTTCTATAATGTCACCGGGTACTAGTTCTTCTTGTTTAATCAATTGCTTTTTACCATCTCTATAAACAGATACTTGAATATCTAGAATGCTTTTTAGCTTTTCCATTATGTTAATGGTCTTTTTTTCCTCCCAATATCCGAAAATTGCGTTTACAATTACAGCTAAGAATATAACTAATGCATCCAACTTTTCGTGCATCACGAATGTTACAATTCCAGCTACAATTAAAATATATACAAGAACACTGTTAAATTGTGATAAAAATATTTTCAAATTTGATGGGCCCTTATTTTCAGGTAATTTGTTTTTACCGTATTTTTGTTGCCTTAAAAGTATTTCTGTTTGTGGTAGACCATTTTTAGAAGTATTGAGTGTTGTTAATGTGTTTTTAACAGAAAGTGTATACCATTTTTTATTCATTATGAAAGGTTTCCTGCCCAATTCATAATGATATTATCTCACGAATGAAATATTAAATCATTGATTAATGTCGATTATATATGCATGTTTAAATTTGTATATAGAACCAAGCGTTTTAGGTGTTAAATGTTAATAATTATAGATATTTTTTGAATTTATCATCGTTCTCGAATTCCTTTAATAGCTTCTTTAAATTTTTTAGAGAGTGATTTTTTGTTATAAGTAAAACATCTTTTGTATTTACAATCAAGACCTCGTCTAAATCTAAACCGACAATCATTTTTGTATCTTCTTTATTGAATATCATGCTATCTTTTGTATTTTTCAATAACCCATTGCCTTTTATGTAATTTTTTTCGCTTGGCGCAAAATGTTTCTTCAGTGCATAAAGTGAACCTGGGTCTTCCCACCCCATATCACTTATAACCATACCAACATCTTCTTTTGGTATGTTGTAACCGATTGCTTCGTCAAACGATATCGATTCTATGGTTGGGTAAATTTCCTCTAAAATTTCACTTTCGCGCTTAGTATTTATAGATGCTTCAATTTTCAATAACTTAGCATACATTTCTGGTTGATGTTTTTCGTATATAGATAATAAATAATCAATTGTAGTTATGAAATAACCTGTATTTATAAACCATTCCCCCGACTTGAACATTTCTCTGCATTTATTTAATTCTGGTCTATAGATCCATTCTTCATATTTAGCAACCGATGCATTTTTTACGTTTGTTGCTTTCATCCAACCTAAATTTGGGTTTGCGTTTTTGGGAACTTCTCCCCAAAATACGATTTTGTATTCCCCTTGTCTAATACTTTTTTCTGCTTCAATAATTTTTTGGTGGAATTCCCCCTCATTCTCAATTAAGTGATCAGCCCAACCTATAAAGACAGGTTCTGTAATTCCAAACTTTCTTAATTTTATCAATGATAAGCCGACAGCAGCCGCTAAATCTCTTCTAGCTGGTTCTGTAATGATGTTAGATGTATAAAATTCTGGAATATGCTCTTTTACTAGACTTACGTATTTTTCATTAGTAGAGATGTAAATATTATGCAATCCGTAATCAGTTTTCAGCCTGTCTACACTTAGTTGTATGGTTGATTTCCCATTAATAATTGGAACAAATTGTTTTGGCAATTTAACACGACTTATAGGCCAAAATCTTTTTCCAGATCCACCTGCGAAAATGATAAATTTCATATAATGGCAATTTACTATTTATATACTATACATGCAATATCTAATTTAGATTTTAAAATGAGTTATACTTTAAATCTAACAACCTCTACCATTTCCTTTTCTTCTTTCAAATAGTTCGTTTTCTTTAAGATCCAAATTAAGGTTGCAGATAAAATTGGTGCGATTAGCATAACTAATCCAAAAGCCATATTAATTGTAAAGAATAACATTAATGCAAAAAATGGAGCAAAATATTTTACAAATGGTGAGATAATTTGTCTAATCTGATCCTGCACCATTTTTTCTATTTCTAAACTATCTATTTGTTCATTAGCAAGATCTTTTGCTTTATTACTAGCTGTGTTTAGGGCTTGTTTACCTATATTATTGGTCTGTTCTGTGAGTGAATTTGACACGACTTCTGAGTTGGGCAAATTTTTAAGTAAATCGCTAATTTTAGAGTTAATTGTTTCGCTAACATTAGAATTTATGTTTTCTTCTGTGTTATCTATTATGCTATTTACTTGATTTTGCATTGTTGTTTTCATTATCGTAGACGTGGTTTTTGATATATAGCTTACCAGGTCATCTGTCAATTGTTTTTGCGATCGCGCATTATTGTTGTTTATGTAAAAAGTTAAAGATATTGCTACTGCTAAAAAGAACAATATTGTTTTTCCACTGGTAGAGAAAACATTACTCAAGCTTGGTTTAATTAAGTTGTAATATGCCTTGTTTGTATTATGTACAGAGATTAGAATTCTAACTATCACAACAGAAAAAAATACAAGCAACGGCAAAATGTCATACGAATAATTTTTATATGTGGAATTCAATAAATTTATTATGAAACCAGAAAATAATGTTACTCCAGAAGCAACTGCGATTACAATTTGTGATTTAGTATCTCTTAAAAGAATGATCGTAGAGATTAGACCAAACAAAAAAAGTGTTATGGAGATTGCCAACCATAGTAATACATTTAGAAAATTGGTGAATTCAAAAATTATTTCATACGATGATGCTAAATCAAAAGAATAATAGCCAAGCAATAGTGATCCAATGGCTGTAATCAATAAAAATGGAAACAATTTCCAAATATTCATGTATCTATTGTAACAAATTTTGAAAATTTAATCTGGTGGGTGGTGTAGGAGTCGAACCTACGACCTTCACAATGTCACTGTGACGCTCTAACCAACTGAGCTAACCACCCAAAACTTGTATGCATATAATACTTAAAGTTTTGAAATAATTCAACAAATCTTATTTTACGTATTTATAATATTTTATCTATTATACCGTACTTGAGTGCCTCTTTTGGTTTCATCCAATGATCTCTTTCTATGTCAGCTTGTACCTTTTTCAAGCTTTGTCCGCTATGTTTTGCAATTATTTCGCAATATTCCTTTTTTACATTAATCATTTCTTTTACAAATATTTCTAAGTCAGTAGTTTGTCCTTCTTTACCACCTAACGGTTGGTGAATCATTGTTTTAGCATGTGGTAGAGAAAATCTTTTATTTTTTGTGCCAGCCACTAATATTAGGGCTGCCGCAGATGCTGCCAAACCAAGATTTATTGTTTGTATATCAGGTTTTATTGTTTGCATCGTATCGTATATCGCAAGCCCAGCATAAACACCACCACCTGGGCTGTTTATATAAAGCTTTATGTCTTTTTCTTTTGATTCGCTCTCTAAAAATAACATTTGCGCAACAACCGTATTTGCACTTTCCATGGTAATCTCACTCGTTAAAAAAATGATTCTTTCTTTCAGTAATCTTGAATATATGTCGTAAGAACGGTCATAACCTCTTGGGTCACGTTCTACTACAATTGGTACTAATGTGCTCATAATTTAATATAAATTATTTAGACTGTTTTTTATCTTTAGAATCTTTCTTATCATTGTCTGATCTTTTGCTTTTTTCATTCTTTTTATCTTTACTTTTTTCTTCTTTGTCTTTAGAATTTTTATGTTCCTTTTTGTTTGACTTATTAGACTTTGCTGTACTTTTAGAAATTTCACCTTCTGCCATTTCAGACAACTTCTCTAAAGTTTTGTTTTTCATTAAAATTGCTTTAATATATAATCTTTGGTCAGGTTGGTTTAATACTTCTCTACTCTTTTCATCTGGAACTGCAGCAATTGTTTGTGATATTTCTGTATCTGTTACAGTTATACCTATTTCATTTGCCACTTCAGTTACAACAAATTCACCTGTTAGTGTTCGTTTTGCATTCTTTTTATAATCCTCGCGTAGTTGATCAGGCGTTTTATTTATAGATTTCAAATAATCATCAAGAGTTATTCCTAATTTTGCAGTTTGATCAATAAGTGATGACATCATACGATCGGTTTCTTCATCTATCAATATTTCGGGTACTCCAACTTCACTGTTTTGAATTAGTATGTCTACTACCTGTTGATTTGTAAGTTTTGTTTTTTCATTTTTTCCTTGATTCATTTTTTCATATGTGGAAGTTAAAGCTTTTTTATAATCTCCAATTTTAATTTCTGGTTTCTCAATAAATATAATCTCTATTTCTAAATCCTTGTCTTCTTCGAATGTAATTATATTGAAACGAGGTTGAACAATAGGCTTATATTTATACTGATTTTGTACATCTTCATATATTTTAGGTAACATATGGTTTAAGGCATGCCCCCTTAATTTCCCCATATCAATATTCTTTTTTACTAAATCTAGTGGAGCTTGACCTTTTCTAAAGCCTTTTACCTCTACATTTGACGCCTCATGTTGTAATGCCTCGTCTAGGTATTTTTTAGCAACCTCTTTTGAATCGGTTACTTTAACTTTATATACGTTATTAGGTAATTTTTCTACTTCTGTCTTCATATTCTTAATTTACATCAGTAGCAACCAGACACAAGAAATTAAATATTCAAATTCTTATCGCTAATTGATGTCATTAAATGATAATAATATACTACATTTGATTATACAAGATTATTGATAATTGGCTATAACTAATGAAAGATCTGCTAGTATACCAAGTTTTCTAAATCATACATGTTTGTTTCAGATGAAACTATTCCCGAGTTCGCTTCTGGGTTTTTAATTGTGTAATACAGTTTATCGTTTTTTATGGAATCGATTGTATACATAGTTTGTGGTTCTATCTTTTTTATTGTAATACTTCCACCATTTTCTAGATTTATTGCCGTAATGCCCGGTGATTTTTTAGAAGAATGTGATGCTAAATTACCTTTAACACAGTTAGCGAATATTAAGTAATGGTTCCAGATTAATACAGGCCCGCCTTTTGAATTTGCACAAAAGTTAAGTGCAACTTGTTTTTTGTCATCAATAGAAATTACGATAATATTGTTAGCTGATTCAGAGTCTGAGTAAATTATCATATATTTTCTATTTTTTGTATTATCAATTCTAGAATTTTTGAATATAGAAAATTCACCATCAATTTCGTAAACAATTTTTTTCTTTTTATCATAAATAATTATATTACCACGCTTGTAGTTGGGTTGATTGTCTTTAATATTTACAATGAATACGGCAAAATCTGAATTTTCATCAATTAGTTTCTTGTATGTATAATCAGTTAAATCTTTAATGTGATTATCTATGGTATTAATGTTTTTTGCA
>JALWZX010000041.1 GCA_027002375.1 candidate division WWE3 bacterium
TTCTTATCGCCAATTACTATTGTTGACCAACTCCATCCACGCACTAAAGTGCGTGGTTTTAAGTTTGGCGATAATAAACCTGTATTTTTACATTACCATATTATCTAATATTTGTACTATAATTAAACAGGCTATGAACGATTTTATATTTTTGTCAATTTTATTCGCTTTTTCACTTTTTGTTGGGAAATTATTAGAGAAATTAAGAATTCCATGGGTTTTTTCTGCATTATTCTTTGGACTTATCCTAACAATAATCAATAATGACGCTATAAATTCAACTATGAATTCAGGTACAATTGAATTTCTAGCTAATTTAGGGATGCTATTTTTATTATTTATAATAGGACTAGAAATAGACATCAAGCAAACTGTTAAACAAAGTAAATTTATAGCCAAATTTTCTTTGTCGTTAGTTTTCATTGGTGCAATAGTAGGATCTGTTTTAATACATTTTATATTTAATACACCATGGCTACTATCTATTATAGTTGCATCATCATTCGCGACCGTTGGTGAAGCAATATTAATTCCTATATTAGATGAATTTAAGCTTCTTCATACGAAATTTGGGCAATTTATACTAAACGTTGGAACATTTGATGACATCGTCGAGCTACTAGTCATAATAATAGTCTCTTTCATGATAAGCACGGAAAGTACACATGCATATCATTGGTTTCAAAGCCTTCTACTATTAATATTTCTTTTCTTTATACCAGTTAGTTTATATTTTTTTCACGATCATCTAAGGCCGTTAAAATTTAAAAAAATTCCACCATTATTTTTATTTGCGTTGATGATGCTCTTTCTATTTGTCGGAATTGGTATGATAGCAGACTCTGATGCCTTGGGTGCTATATTAGCAGGAATATCACTGAAAATGTTATTAAATGAAAAGTATACAGAAGAAATAAAAGGGTTAATTCGCGCAATATCATATGGATTTTTCACACTTGTATTTTTTGCATATGTTGGCTTTTCAATTAATCTTGAATATCTATTTAAAAATCCGTTGTTGGTTGTAGTATTTTTCGTAGTTCCAACAACAATGAAAATATTGACAAGCTATGTATTAGGTAAAGATAAGTTTGGCAAAAAAGAGGCAACATTAATGGGTGTAGGTCTTTCTGCGAAATTTAGCACAAGTATAGTTATATTGACATTACTCTCTACAAAACGTTTAATATCAATAGAGTTGTACTCTGTACTTATAGGAGCAATGATTTTATCACAATTTCTAATACCGGTTATATTCTCTGAATTAATCAGTAAGTTTAAAGTAAACGAAAGCACCTAAAAAAAGAGAACCCGAAAGTTCTCTTTTTTGCGTAAAATGCAATTTGCAAATTCAATTAGTATGAAGCCACGGGCTTTAGCCCGTGGCTTCTTATCGCCAATTACTATGTTGATTAACCCCAACCACGCACTAAAGTGCGCGGTTTTAAGTTTGGCGATAATAAGTTTATTGCATTGGTTTTGCTTCATTAACCTTAAGTGTTCTACCCTCAACTTCTGCGCCGTTCATTTCTTGCATTGCTTTGTCAGCTGCTGAGTCATCAGCAAATTCAACGAAGCCGAATCCTTTACTTCTGTTATTGTTTTGTCTATCAACAATAACAACAGCTGAAACCACTTCACCAAATTGAGAAAACATCTCTGATAAGCTGTCTGATGTAACACTATAAGGAAGATTTCCTACGTATAATTTTTTCAATTTAATTCACCTCCAGTAAATATCATTATGGAACCTTTATGCAAATCTCATGAAAAAATACAAGAGTACAAAAAGCCACAAACGAGAACTAGTATATCACTATTGATATAGAAAACATAGTAGTTATTTGTAGCACAATGGTCAACAAATCTTAGGCAACACTTTCATCACATATTAAATATCAAAAAATTTTATATTCAAATGATATCTAGCAATACCCCTTATGCGTTAGCGTTGCGAATTTACGGTGTGATTCTTTCTTATAGTTTCTCATCTGCCATTACTTGTATAGATCCATTTTCATTTCTTAAAATTAGCTCATTAACCTTTATCGAATATTTTCTAGAATTTTGTAAGGCTTTGAAAAAGTTATCTTCTTGTTCCATTACCCCATCTGGAGTAGAACAATATTTTTTAGTGGAAACCAATGGCCCAATTTCAACTTTTTTGTTTTCTTTATCATATTTATATTCTCCAGAATAATTGTTACAACCAGCACTACCACTTACGGTTCCATCCGTATTAAAGTTCAGATCAATTTTTGTATCTTTTATTAGGCTAGTAACACCTTGATTGCCGTTATTCACAAAACTAACCTGCCATGTTGTTGCGGAGAGTGTCTTGTCATCTAGCACGGTAAATTCTGCTAAAACAATTCCATTCGTAGATAAAAATTTTAGCTTAGAATCTGTTAAAACATATGAACTAGTATCTTTCAGTATACCTTCATATTGTTCTGAAAGTGCCATGTTTTCAGGAATACATGCCATCATGGTTGCAGCTATTTGGCCAAACGCTATATGGTCATTAACAACTTTATAACTACCCGTGTAGTTATTACAACTATTGAAACCAGACAATTTAGTTTCACTGTTAAACGTTAAGGATACTAATTGGTTCTCTTCTACGCTTTTATCAATTAACTTGACAAGCTTCCATGACGTTCCAACTAAATCATTTTGTCTAATATTTTTATTTTTTGTAATTTTTTTGTCATTTTGCACTTGATTCATTACTGATTTATACTGACTTTGCAAGACTAAGTTAGTATGTATCGCATAAAATAACAAACCAATATTAAAAATAAGTATCAAGATAAAAACGGTAGTCCAACTTTTTCTTTTAATCTCATTTCTTTTAGAATTTTTTGTACCAGCGTTTACCTTATTGGTTTGCCCTTTCGATCCATTTGTTATTTGCCTACTTCGTACAGATGAATTTTTGGAAACAGGCTTTCGAATACTCGTAGTTTTGGGCGTTTTCATGTTCTTGCTAGTGATAGATTTAGAAGACTTTGACTTTGTACTCTTAGAGTTGGTTGTTTTTGCAGTTTTTTTCTTGGGCATATTTCGATAATACCATAAATCCTTATATTTCAATATAGATATCAATACTATATACATAGGGGGAATTCACGAATTGAATTTCCCCTACTAAAACCTGCCAGTACTACTATTCTACTAAGGGCACAATTCTTCAAATGTAATTGAATAGGCGAATTGTTAAGTTTCGTACAACATAGGTTAATGAAGCTCCCGACTTTAGTCGGGAGCTTCATTAACATCTTTACTTAACAGCAATTTGCTTTGGTTTAACTTGTTCTGATTTTGGTAACTTAAGCATTAAAATACCGTCTTTATATTCTGCTGTTGATTTATCTGAATCTACCAATGTTGGTAAATTAAACATCTGTTCAAAATCTCTCTCTAAACTTCTAAAATAGTATTTGTTTTCACCCTCTTTACCTTGTTTTTCTTCTTCTTTGGCATGACCTCTTATACTAACAGTATCACCTGTTATTTCAATCTGGATGTTATCCTTATTAACACCCGGCATTGCCATTTTAATATATACATTATCTGAATCTTCCCAAACATCAGCAAATAAACTTTTTTGAGTTAACCCCATATTAAAAAAATCGTTCCAAACAGTTGGAAACAGTAATTCATCAAAAGCATTGTTTACTGGTCTAAACTGTACATCTTGATTTCGTTGTGGTGTTCTTTTTACAATTTTCATATCTAACACCTCCTTTGCTTCAAATCATCATAAAATTGATAACTTGAAACAACTAATAACTATTTATTATGCCAAAGCAGTATTCTAAACGCTAAACTACAACACAATTGTAAATTTAATTATATTTTCGTTATATGGTGGAGTTATTTAATACAGAGAAAAGTATGCAACTCCACCCTGCATATTGTATTAAACACACGTATAATATTTGTTTAATACAAGTAACCAAACGTCAGTTTGATTTCATCAGCTAAACTGATTTGTATCAATGAAACTCCACGGGCTAAAGCCCGTGGTTTCTTATCGCCAACTACTATTATTGACTAACTCCAACCACGCACTAAAGTGCGTGGTTTTAAGTTTGGCGATAATAAATATGAATCTTGTTATGTAAAAGCACCTCGTCGTGGGAATATCCCACGACAAAGTGATAATTAGTTCTTGAAGATCGGAACTTGCAAGACATCAAAAGAAAGAGTCTCGCTTCCGTGTATCTTCATTATCACTCTATCGTTTGTAGTGACAATTGTCAATACGGTTTTGAAGCTATGGGATACTTGCAAAACCCAACTTCACTTTTATTTATCCTAATAACAAGATTTAAATCATGTACCGAGAATTTAAACGCATCTTACATTTCACACCATGAATTGCTAAAAAATCAGATGCCACGGGATATCTTTGTAGAACAAAATCTTTTACACGAGATATTTCGATGTTATACATTATTTCTGAAATGAAATCAAACTTCTACTTTCAACCCATCATAGGCAATATTGTATTCATATTTATTCGCTAACCTACTCATTTCATCATGAACACCATTCCCCTCATGAGAAATGTGGGTTGCATAAAATCGTGCGTTGTCTTTAATAAGTTCATTTTTTACAAACTTATTTTTATGTTCTACAAACTTGTCACCATTTAAATGGCCCCCACCATCTACACCAAATCCATATGTGTGATCTAATACAACAACGTCAAACTTAATATTTAATTTTGATAGATGTCTCCATGTATCTTTAGACAATGAATCTGTGTCAGTTCCATAAAAGATAGATTTTCCACTACTAGTTATAGAATAAAGCATAGATTGAAATTTATTATCATGATTTGCTGGAATTCCGACAATTTTATAACCACCAATCGTAAATTTTTCGAATGGTCTAACTGCATGAATTGAAATTTTTAATCGTTTTTGAACATTACTATCAAACAAATCACTACCAAAATTCTCTATATCATTAATCATTTCACTCATGCGTTTTAGTGTGCTTTCTGATGCGTTTATGTTCAAATTTTCGGTACCTACCCCTTTATATTCATCCATCCTTGTAACTAAATGATTGGCATCAAAATGATCATGATGAGGATGTGTTTGTAAAAGATATTTAACATTTGATAAATCCAAGTTATACATACTAGTTGCAACTACAACATCAGGTCCTAAATCAATCAACAAATCATTATTAATCATGATAGATGATCTTTTACGAAAATTTTTGCTTTTGGATTTTCTAGAAAGATTACAAGTTCTGCATTTACAAAAAGCTAATGGAAAAGAAGAATCAGCACCTGTTCCTAAAAATGTAAGGGTCTAGGGTACTTTAGCACATAGTATGTGCTAGAATACTAAGCAATGAAGCTAAAAAACAAGTATGTAAATCGTACGCACATTTCTGAACGTAAATTTAGAGAAATTTTACGTTACTTTTGTGC
>JALWZX010000042.1 GCA_027002375.1 candidate division WWE3 bacterium
GTTATAAATTCAAAGAAGTTCCATTTCACTTCTCAGACAGAACCGCCGGAAAATCTAAGATGGGTGCTGATTATATGTATAACGCTTTCATATTTATTATTAAAAGTAGAATAAAAGATTTTATGAATTCTAGATTTGGTAAAGTTGTTTTAGCAGGCGCAGTTGGTGCTGTTTTTCAATTGTTATCTTACTTTATGTTTCATTATTTTGTGGAAATCAAAAATATATTTGATTTATCATACGAATTTTTGTTACAAGGGCAAACATTATACCCGAGATTTGTAATTGCGCAGTTATTATCTATTGAGGTTGGAATATTTATAACATTTCTAGTTAATAATGTATGGGCTTTTGGTGATAAAAAATTGCACGGCTTTAAGTTTATAATTGGATTTATTAAAACTAATCTTGTCGTTGTTGGAGGAATTATAATTCAGTTAATAGTTGCTCAAGTATTAGCGTCGTTCTTTGGTATTGGGTTAATCAGAGGGTATATCTATCAAGTCGCAGGGATTTTAGTAGGGCTAATTTGGAATTTCTATTTCTACAAGAAAGTAGTTTGGAAAATTAGTAAATGATTGACTGTTGTCATTACAATCTAGTATTCTTTAATTGATAATTAATTATGAGTCCAAATAATAAAGATTCAATATATCTTTCAATTGTATTTCCAGCATATAATGAGGCAAAAAGAATAGAAAAATCGCTAAATGAGGTTCAAAAATACTTTAGTGAAAAAGACTATGCATATGAAGTTCTTGTATCAGATGATGGGTCTACCGATCAAACTGCTGACATTGTGAAAAATTTGCAAGTTAAGTGGCCAAATTTACGATTAATTTCAAATGAACATAAGGGTAAAGCCCCAACACTGATTTCTGGTGTTAATGCATCAAAAGGTAAGTATGTTTTAATAAGTGATGTTGATCTATCTGTATCTATCGATCAAACCCCTAAATTATTAGTTTGGGTAGAAGATCATGATTACGATTTAGCTATTGCAACACGAGAAGGTGTTGGTTCTAAGCGTGTCGATGAACCTAGTATTCGACACCTAATGGGTAGAGTTTTTAATGTGTTAGTGCAGGTGTTAGTGTTACCTGGGATAAATGATACGCAATGTGGTTTTAAGTTAGGTAAAACAGAATCGCTTAAAAATGTTTTTCAAAGAACAAAATTATATAGTGTTAACGATCCTGTGATACAAGGTGGTCGTGTAGGTGCCTATGATGTGGAATTCTTATTTGTTGCAAAAAAATTAGGTTACAAAATAAAAGAAGTTTCCGTTACGTGGGTTTATGGTGATAACAGTAAGGTGCATAAATTAAAAGATTCTTATTATAATGCTAAGGATGTTGTATTGGTTAAGTTGAATGATATGAAGGGTTTATATAGCGAAAATAAGAAATCGTGAAGAACCAAAATATACGGTTAATTTAAATAAGCCGCAACCGACCTATAATAAAAAGAGTCCTCTATTCTTATTAGTTTTGTTAGACTCGTATGTTTATATAGCAATAGTATCGTCTTGTTATGAAAAATTTTATGTGATAATTTGCACATATTATGAAAATTACAATAATTGGAACCGGCTACGTTGGTTTAGTTTCAGGTGCAGTTTTTGCTGACTGGGGGCATAATGTTGTATGCCTTGATGTCGATAAAAAGAAAGTTGATAACATAAACAACGGCATTATGCCGATATACGAAGAGGGTTTAGAAGAATTAGTAAAGAAAGTGTCTGGTGAGAAAAGATTTATAGCTACAACGGATTACAGATCTGCTGTTGAGCATGGTGAGCTTATTTTTATTTGTGTAGGAACTCCGAGTAATCAAGCAGGTGCGGCAAATCTCGATTATGTTTTTTCGGCATCTGAATCAATTGGTAAATACACACCAGAAGATGACTACAAAGTCGTTATTACAAAAAGCACTGTACCTGTGGGAACACATAATAAGGTTAGGGAGCATATAAAAATAGGTGCAGGCGATAAAAAAATTAAGTTTGATGTTGCATCTAATCCAGAATTTTTAAGAGAAGGCACATCTATTTATGATGCTAATAATACAGATAGGGTTGTTATTGGTTCTGATTCAGAAAAAGCTTTAAGTGTATTAGAAGATTTGTATAAACATTTAGATTCTCCAATAGTAAAAACTGATCTTGCGAGCGCTGAGCTTATTAAATATGCTGCTAATTCATTTTTAGCTACAAAAATTTCTTTTATAAATGAAATATCACAAATTTGCGAACGAACTGGTGCAGATGTAAAGTCTGTTGCTTTAGGTATGGGTTTAGATCAAAGAATTGGCTCAAGATTTTTGAATGCTGGCATAGGTTATGGTGGATCATGTTTTCCTAAAGATGTTGAAGCATTGTACAGAACGAGTAGTGAATACTTTTATGATTTTAGACTACTTCGTGGAGTTATGGATGCGAATGAAAGACAAAGAGACTATTTTGTAGATAAGGTTTTTAGAAAGTATGGTTCTAATTTAAGCGAATTAAACTTTGGTGTTTTAGGTTCTGCATTTAAAAATGGTACAGATGATACTAGAAAATCAGTGGCTATTGCTGTTATTAGAGTGCTTCGTGGGGCAGGTGCCAACATTAAACTTTACGATCCCGCAGCATTAGAGAATTCCAAAAAGGAATTGGGTGATGATAATATTGAATATATGAATTCTTCTGAAGAAGTTTTTGACAAATCTGATTCTGTGTTTATTTTAACTGAATGGCCTGAATTTGCTAATTTGGATTATAAAGATTTGGTAGAAAAAATGAATTCAAAAGTAATTTTTGATGGGCGAAATTTACTTGACCCATTAGAAATGAAAAAACTTGGTGTTGAATATTATGGTGTCGGAAGAAAAGAAGACGCAGACGACACACATTAGCACAAAAATTATGAAAAAAGTATTAGTAACTGGAGCCGCTGGCTATATAGGCTCAAACCTAACAGAATATTTATTAAATAAAGGTTATTATGTTGTTGGATTAGATAACTTTAATGAATACTATGACCCAAAGATAAAGCGATTTAACATAGAAAGTTTTAAAGATCATGAAAATTTTAAGCTTTATGAAACTGATATTTGTGACAAATCTGCAGTATCAAATATGTTTAATGAAGAAAAAAGATTTGATTCAATTGTTCATTTAGCAGCATGGGCTGGTGTAACTTATTCTGTAAAAAATCCTGATATATATGTTGATGTAAATATAACAGGTTCACATAATTTAATAACCCAGGCTGTAAAATATGGTGTTGGAAGTTTTATTTTTGCTTCGACTTCTTCTATTTATGGTGATAACAAGACACCATTTGTTGAAACAATGAATACTGATATGCCTAATGCTCCATATCCTGCGACTAAAAAAGCTGTTGAAGTTTTGCTTTACACATATCATAAGAACTTTGACTTAAAAACAACAATTTTTAGGTTCTTTAATCCACTTGGGCCAAAAGTAAGACCTGATTTGGCATTACCAAAATTAATTCGTGCGTCTTTATATGGGTATGAATTCCCAATATATATGAACCCTGAAAGCTCAAAAAGAGATTATACCTATATTGTTCATATGATGGAAGCAATCGAAGGTGCTATGAACAAACAATTTGATTATGAAATCATTAATTTGGGGAATTCAAACCCTGTTTCTTTAATTGATTTGATGAATTCGGTTGAAAAAGTAGTCGGTAACCCTATAAAAACTAAAGAGTTGCCATTACCTGGTCAAATGCAGATTACATACGCAAATGTCGATAAAGCAAAAGAGCTTCTTGATTACAATCCAAAAACAAGCTTGGATGAAATGATTGACATATATTACAAATGGTTTTTAGATCAACCTGAATGGTATAGAAAGATTAAACTAGAAAAATAGAGACTTTTATTTGATGATGGATTTATTATCGCCAAACTTAAAACCACGCACTTTAGTGCGTGGTTGTGTTAGTTAATATAGTAATTGGCGATAAGAAACCACTAATTTTAGCCAGTGTGGTTTCATTTAACTAATCGTTCTAATTCTATTATGTCTTTTTCTATTTCTTTAATTCCATTTTCAAAAAATTTCTTATTAATTGTAATACCTGCTTTTTTAAATATGTTTTCTGTTGTATCGCTTGATCCAGCAGATAAAAATTCTTTTATATTTTTAATAAAGTCATGATTTTGGTAATATTCGTGTCTTAATGCACTACTGACTAGATTTCCAAATACATATGTATAAACATAAAAAGGTGTTCTTAAGTGTGGCCATTGTACCCAGTAATACCCATCTGTTTCTTCTAGATCGAGTATCGGGCCAATGTATTGTTTTATATGTTTATTCATTATCTTTGATAATTTTTCTTTAGATAACATGCCCTGTTGTCTAACTTTTGTATGTGCTTCTAATTCAAAATTGAAACCCATTGTTTGAGCAAATATTGATCTGATTTCATCTAAAGTTTTATCGTGTAATGTTATTATTTTCTGAGAGTCTGGTAACTTTTTTGTTACTTCGTCAAATATTAAGCCCTCAAAAAATGTACTTGCAGTTTCTGCTACTGATATTGTGTAATCCTGATAAATGGCTGGTTGGTTTTTTACGGTTAAACTCGAATGTATTGCATGACCTAATTCGTGTGCGAATGCTCTTAATGAGTCTAATGTATCATTATGGTTTAACATTATGAAAGGTGGCATATTGGGAACACTAATTTGTGCTGTTGAACTTTTTCCCTTTTTTGCGAAAACATCAATTTGACCATTTCTAACCAATTTGTCTAAGATATCTACAAATTCTTGATCTGTATTTTGTAAGATTGTTCTGATGATTTCATAAGATTCTTTGAATGTATATTTATGTTTTATTTTTCCCACTATAGCATTGGCATCAGAAAATTTTAGTGCTTCTAGTTTTAATAACTTGGCTTTTACTTTAAAAAATCTTTGTGATAATTTAAAATTCTTTGTAACAATGTCAATTAGATCCTCTACAGTTTTTTCATCATCATGGTTGTCTAAAACTCTAGAAGAATAGGGTTTTGAAAAATGTTTTTTTTCATCAATGATCTTTTTTGTCGTGTATATTGCGTTTAGCTCACTTTCTGCAATATCTGACACATTGATAGTTTTTTGTTTAATTTTTTCATATAGCTTTCTTCTTTGTAAAACTGGTAGTTTAGCCAACTCACTAAGTGTCTCGTTAAAAGAGTACTCTTTACCATTGAATTTAATTGTTTGTTTATATAATTCTTTTCGTAAACTTTGTTCCCACATTATATCTGCAGGTTGAATAAGTAACGATATTAATTGTTCTTCACCTTCTGAAAGCATGTGCGGTGATTGTTTAAATAGATATGTAAAGAAATATCTATATTTTTTTAATCTATTAC
>JALWZX010000043.1 GCA_027002375.1 candidate division WWE3 bacterium
GATTTACATACTTGTTTTTTAGCTTCATTGCTTAGTATTCTAGCACATACTATGTGCTAAAGTACCCTAGACCCTTAGCAATTCTTTTTGCTACTGGTCAACTTATTTTCTATATCATATATGGCATTTTCACTAATTTATTCGACAATATCAGTATTGATGTAGAGAGAGGAAATTTAGACTATTACTTATTAAAACCAATCAATCCTTTATTTAATTATAGTACTAGAAAGTTTGAACTAGTTTGGTTATTGCCATCAATGTTATTTCCCTTTTTAATATTAATTGTTGAAAGAGATGCAATTACTGGTTTGAGTTTTGAAAGGTGGCCATTATACATTCTTTCCATATCATTAAGTATTGCAACAATGTATTTTATATATTTAGCAATTGGAACACTTTCTTTTTGGTTTACTGATTCTAGATTTCTATATCGTATATTCTTCTCTCTTTGGGATATGGCCAATAAATTTCCACCAAATATTTACCCAGAAAAAGCATTGCCTATTTTTATGTTTTTAGTACCAGTTGGGTTGTTAGCTTATGCACCTGCATATTTCTTGATATACGGTTTTAGTTTGCAACTCTATATTTTACAAATAGTGGTAACAGTTCTTTTTTGTGTATTATCTTTAAGTCTTTGGAAATTAGGCTTAAGAAAATACACAAGTGCTAGTAGTTAGTTATACATAGTTTATGCATAAATTCACATAGAATGAGTTTTTTATGCTATCATTAATAAAATGCAACCTGTCATAAAAGTTAAAAACCTTACAAAGCACTTCAAAGTTCATAAAAGAAGATCAGGGTTAAAAGAAAGTGTAAAAAGTGTTTTTCATAGAAAATATGAAACAGTCAAAGCTGTTGACGGTATTTCTTTTAATATAGATCAAGGGGAACTCATAGGTTTTATAGGTCCCAACGGTGCTGGTAAAACTACAACCTTAAAAATATTAAGCGGTTTACTCTACCCAACTTCAGGTGAAGTAAAAGTTTTAGACTATTTTCCATTTGATAAAAAGCATGAATTTCTAAAGCAAATAAGTTTAGTAATGGGTCAGAAAAACCAACTAATTTGGGATCTACCAGCAGAAGAAACTTTCAAATTAAACCAAAAAGTATATGAAATAAGTGATAAAGATTATAACGAAATTGTTAATGAACTAGTTGAACTTTTAGATGTAAAAGGTGTAATAAATAAGCAAGTTCGAAAATTAAGCTTGGGTCAAAGAATGAAGTGCGAAATTATAGCGTCTTTAATACATCAACCTAAAGTTTTGTTTTTAGATGAACCTACAATTGGGTTAGATGTTGTTGTGCAGAAAAAACTTCGTGAGTTTATTAAAGGCTATAATAAAAAATATAAGACAACAATCATACTAACAAGTCATTATATGGAAGACGTAAAAGAACTTTGTGAGCGAGTTATCATTATAGATGAGGGTAAAATTGGTTATGACGGCAAATTAGATGCGTTGGTCAAAAAATATGCGGATACAAAAAATATTACTTTAGTATTTCTCAAACCTGTTGATAAAAAAAGGCTTGAGAAATATGGAGAAATTGTCGAGTATGATCAGTATAAAGTGACATTTAAAGTTCCTAGAACAAAGGTGCGTGAATTTGCAAGTAAAATGTTAAAAGATTTGCCAGTAGATGACGTAGACATTTCAGAAATACCGATACAAGAGATTATAAGGCAGGTTTTTGAAAATGGCCGGGCTTAATGTTATATTGATTTCATGGGAATTCTATACATAGTACCGACTCCGATAGGTAACTTAAAAGACATAACATTACGGGCGATCGAGATTTTTAAAAGCGAATCTTTATTTTTGTCTGAAGATACTCGTGTTACAAGGAAATTACTTTCCCTTTTAGAAATAGATTACTCCGACAAGAAATTTATAAGTTTTTTTGATCATAATGAGGAACGTAGAATTTCAAGCGTTTTAGAAATTCTACAATCAGGACAAAATGTCGTTTTAGTCTCTGATGCAGGTACTCCATTGCTTAATGATCCAGGTTTTAAGCTTGTTAGAGAAATAAGATTAATAAGTTCCGATTCAGGTGAGCCATGTAAAATAAAAGTAGAAGTTTTACCCGGAGCCACCTCTATTACAACTGCGCTAGTCGCATCAGGATTACCAACTGACAAATTTACCTTTATTGGTTATTTTCCAAGAAAAAACGGCAAAAAAGAACATTTTGTGGAAAACCTTATTGAAGCAAATAAATTGTTAAAGACTACTTATATAGGGTTTGAATCACCATATCGTGTAATTTCCACATTAGAAACATTAAAAAAAGTATGCCCTAGAGATTGTGTAGTATCTATTTGTAATGATTTGACTAAATTGCATGAATTAGCTATAACAGGACCAATAGATATGGTATTATCAACTATTAAGAATCTAGAAAAAATAAAAGGTGAGTTCATAATTTCATTTCATGTTGGCAATTAGTATTTACTTTTCATAACTACTGATGGTGTAACAATCAGATGAAGCTGTTTTCGGAGCAATCGAACTCGCTTTAGTGCGATAGATGCAAAATGCCGGCTGTGTAGGCTGTTGGTATTTTACTATACCGTTGACAAACTTATGCCCCGCCTGTATATTATAGGATATGTTAATAGATCCCATTGAATTTCTAACCATAATCATTCTTGTTGTTCTCGCAATCACATTGCCGATAGTACTGGGTTATCTAATTATTGTACTAAGAAAAGCTGATAAATTAATGGATAAATTCGAAGAGATTACCAATGAGGCTAGCACAATGACCGAAAGAGTATCTGCACTAACTGAAGACGAAGATGATATGAAAGAGTTTATAAAGGATCTCACGAGTTATACGGTTAATGATGTAATAGAAACTCAATCAAATAATATAATGCAATCAGTTTCAAGATCACTAGCTAGAATTGTTACGAATGTGACTATGAAAAGGTTTGGTTAAAATATTTCGTTATTTTATTTATAGGTGGTGAATTAAAACATGGAAAATACAACAAACGTAAAGAGTGGGTTACTTGGCTTTCTCGCTGGTGCAACAGTTGGTGTATTATTAGGCGTGTTATATGCGCCTAAAAGTGGTGAAGCAACAAGAAAACTTATATCAGATAAAACAAACAAAACACTAAAGAAGTCACAAGAAACACTAGAATCTGAACAGAAAAAAATTGGAGAAAAATTGGTGGAAGCCAAAGATACATTGATGAAGCTTCAAGAACAGGTACAAAAGAAGGGTGATGATTTAGAGAAGCAATTAGTATCGACTAAGTCAAAGAAAACAACAAGAAAAACATCAACTAAGAAGAAATAGTTGGTAAGCTTTCTATGTTGAATTACTCGATTAATTCAATTAAAGAGCAGGTTTAATACCTGCTCTTTTTGTTGTAGAATATAGATATATGGATGATAAAACACTTGCCCAAGTTCTTAAAGCAAATGAAGATTCTCTAAAAAACCCCGGCAAAAGTGCCAAGCCCTTACCAAAAGAGGAATCCCCTATTTACCCTGAAATATATTTATTTAGACATGGCGAGACTCATGACAATATTAATAGAGTATTTTCAGGTTGGCGTGATTCTAAACTTACGATGCAAGGTAGAAAGCAAGCTGAAATTCTCTCAGAAAAATTAAAGAAAAAACATATAGATTTATGTATTGTGTCACCATTATCAAGGTCAAAAGAGACAGCATTAATCGCCTTTAGATATCATAAAGACATAATTTTTGAAATAGACCAAAGAATAATGGAAAGAAATTATGGTGAACTCATGGGTAAAAGTAAAGAAAAAGCAACAAAAGAAGATCCTGAGCAAACTGCAATGTACAGGCGTGGGTATGATGTTCCCCCGCCACATGGTGAATCATTAAAAATGGTAGAGGTTAGAGTATTTGATTTTGCTAATGAACTTGTCGATAGAGTCAGAAGAAATAATATAAATGTAGCAATATCGGCACATGGTAATTCGATGCGTGCGTTAAGAAAATATTTCGAGAATTTAGACCTAGTAGAAGAGTTGACAGTTGAGAATCCTTTGGCTCAAGACTACGCACAATATGTTGTTAGAAACAAAAAATACCATAAAGCCAAAAGATACTTTACTGAAAGCAAATTAAAAGAACTAAGTTTGGTAGTTCCAAGTGATCACATTTTGAATTAATTGATTATTCTAATATTTCAAGTAATCGATTATATTTAGCAATTCTTTCGCCACGTGCTGGTGATCCAAACTTGGTAAATTCGGCCCCACTACCTACAGCTAAATCTGCAATGAAATCATCATTTGTATCAGTACCTCTATGTGAAACAACAACTTGCCATCCAGAATTGTGTGCCATTCTTATAACGTCTAAGGTTTCACTAACACTACCAATTTGATTCGGTTTCACTAAGATTGCATTACCGATGTCTTTTTCTATAGCTTTTTTAAGTAATTTGGGATTAGAAGTTGTAATATCGTCTGTAACGACAATTATTTTTTCTGTGTATTTTTCACCGAACAGTTCCCAATTAGTCCAATCTTTTTCGTCATATGGATCTTCTATCGAAGCAATTGGATAATTTTTTAGTAAACTCTCATAATCTGGCAAAACATTTTTATTTTCAAAAGAGCTCACTGCAATATCTAGTGCGATCTTTTCACCATGTAAAAACCCAGATAATAGAGACAATGTTTGTTCGTTATCATAGCCATCTGGCGAAAATGCACCTTCTGCGCCAACATTTGTTGATTTTCCTAGTCTTTTTAACTCCTCTTTTATTTTGTTGTATATTTCAACTCCTCTATCGACTGTATCCACTATTGCCATGAATTCTTGAATAGTTGCATCACTTGAACCATGTAATCCCCCTTCTAACATTAGCATCATCATTTTGGGCCATTTAAATTTATGTGTATTACCAGCTAATTCAGCAATATATTGATATGTTTCTTTCTCTTCTGATTTCGCTTTGGCTTTTGTAAATGCAATCGACAGAGATAATATTGTATTTCCGCCTAAGTTTGACTTATTTTCTGTACCATCTTTCTCGATCAAGAATTTATCTAATTCATGTACATTATCAAATACTTTTGTGGTTAGAATTTCGGTCAAATCAGTAATGTTTTTTATTGCTTGATTTGGTTCTACAGTTGCGACTTCGGTAGCACCTTTTGATAGCCCACCAGGTATAGATGCTATGCCGGTAGAACCATCTTCTAACACAACTTTTGTTTCTATTGTGTATTTTGAAGCAGAGTTTAAAATTCTTCGTGATTTTATATCTTCGATTTTCATATTTTTATAATTTAACTATTTTTTCTTTTTGGTGGAATTCTT
>JALWZX010000044.1 GCA_027002375.1 candidate division WWE3 bacterium
AAATTTCCGCTTTTTCTTAAAGAGTCGCAGTGGCGATTCAATCATCGACGTGATAATATTTATGTGTTACTTTTGAAAGAGTTGGGGAGACGACCACTTTAGATTGTTTCTAAAGTACCCTAGACCCCTATTTAAACCCCTTATGATTGTATAAGGTTTGGTATGTTGTTATTAACTCTCTAGCTCTTCCATATAGGTGGACACACAATTTACATGAACACAAATCGTATTTCCCACATCTAGTGGTTCTACATTAACAAAATCTTCATTCTCACCAGAGTCATCATTACTAGTATCAGTTCTGTGTAACGTGATTTTACACATCCTCTCTCTAATATCAATTATGTCTGCCGTAACCGTTCCGTATACAACCCTATCGCCATCTTTAACCCTAACTAATACCCGCATGCTACTAAGTATATCGACAGGATCTTTCTGCTTACCTATATATTCTGATAATTTTACAGGCTGTAAATCTTGATTATAAACATTGTTCTCAACCAAAATCCAAACACCATCTACATTAACTATATTTTCTAATCCATCATTTTCAGGGCAAGGTGCTTCAAGAATTTCCAACATATGATTTGTGTGCAGATGATTAACTAATGTTAGTATCACTTTTAAATTCCCCCAAAAACTAACAATTGTCAAATATATTCTACCATGCTATTATTTCAACGTTATGAACAAATACGAATTAATGATTATATACAAAGAAAACCTAAGCAAAGAAGAAGTAAAAAAGCAAATTGAACTTCTCAAAGAGAAAATCTCAGAACAAAAAGGTAACGTAGCTAACGAAGACTTTTGGGGCTTAAAAGATTTTGCATACGAAATGAGCAAGCAGGTACAAGGGTACTACGACATTCTCACAATTGAAATTGATCCAAGTAAAATAGACAACATTATGAAATGGTTAAATCATCAACAAGAAACCGTTCTTAAAACAATGTTGACTAGATTAGAAGATTAATTGTATATTGCTATGTATATACAGGAAGCACTTAGCTTTACAATTAGTTCGTGGTTGTTAATTAAATTTAACCCACTTTTTACTTTAAATTAATAGAACTGTTATATGAATTATAGTAAGTTTAAGTTAGTTTAGGTTAGGGGAAATTGAAGGTGATACGTAATAGCAAACCTTCCATTTCATCAAAGTTTAGGTATGAAATGCAATTCGCCCCAGATATATTTAGCCTAATTCAAATTGTGTATTGCCACAGTTTTTGGGATAAATATATGAGTTAATATGGTTTTTCTTTAGAAGAATATCTTTAGAAAAGTCAAGAAAAAGTATAATAATGGCATCAAGATCATTAAACCGAGTTCAATTAATCGGTAACTTAACAAGAGATGTAGAATTAAGATATACATCAAGTGGAACTCCAGTAGCAACTTTTACCGTTGCAACAAACAGAACATACAAAGATTCTACAGGCAAAACTGTAGAAACCGCAGAATTTACAAATGTTGTTGCATGGGCAAAACTAGGTGAAATTTGCGCACAACTTTTACAAAAAGGTTCAAAAGTTTATATAGACGGTAGGCTTCATACAAATTCTTGGGACGATCAAGAAACTGGTAAAACAATGAGAAGAACAGAAGTTGTAGCAACAGATATGATTTTATTATCTGGTGGAAATCAAAGTGGTGCTCCAAAAGCAGAGGTTGTTGAAGAAATAGAAGAGGTTGTAGAAGATGTTCCAACAGATGAATTTGCTGTGGATTTCGAAGAATTAACAGGAACCTCAGATGAAGACCAAAAAGAAGAAACGAAAGACGAAATTAAAGAAAGTGACGATAGTGATGAAAAAACGCCTTTCTAGCATAGAAATTCATTCTGACTAGATTTATCAATGTATCATATTGATATTTCGGTAAGTGAATGGGTGAGGGGCGAAGCTTCGCTTCGCCCCTACCATTTTTTAGATTTTATAGTAAAATAAACGCTATGGCATACAAAAAACAACAAAAACGAAGTACAAAAAAACAAACCGTAATAATGAAAGTTGGTTACAATGCTTCTGATATAGACTACAAAAACACAGACTTTTTAAAACAGTTTTTGAGTTCAAGATACAAAATACTACCAAGAAAACTCACTGGTTTAAATGCAAAAAATCAAAGAAAACTCAAAACAGAAATCAAAAAAGCAAGAATAATGGGATTACTACCATATACTGATAGACACTCATTAATCTAACTACAAGCATTTACATTTTACAAGCAAGGAAACAAAAGATTTGGTATCTTCTCAATATATAATTACATATAACATATTGTGTGCTTGGGTTGAGTGTAATTTTATAATATAATAATACTAAGTTAATTATATTTTAAACATTAAATAAAATATGCCCATTACATCTTTTCCTGAATCTTCAGAAAATCTTAAAGTCACTAGTATAGCAATGCCAGAAGCTGTTAACCGAGAGGTTGCAAGAACTGCAATTCGTGGTGATGAAAAACCTAGGGAAGAAGTTTTTGGTTTATACAATGGTCTCATAAATTTGCCTGATGAAGATATATCATCGATGGTTGATAATATGTGGCAAAAATTAGAACATGGTAGAAAATTACCGCGAGTCGTTGATACATATTTTAAGGATTTTTTGGAAGAGTTAATGATATTGATATAACAACACTGGTACAGGATCACTTAGATGAAGATCCAAATTCAGCAAAAACAGATAATGCTAAACATGCTTCCGCTCTAGACGTTCTACAAGCCTTAGAAACTTATGGAAATGGTGGTGATGATGATGATAACGATCTGTATGTATTAGCACAAGGTGGTGTGGTTACCAACAGGAAAGTTGTGGAAAGTACATTTGCAGATGACAAATTTTTTGACGTAGATGAAAAAGCAAAGTCTGAGTATAAAGCGTTAATGTCGTGTAATATGTTTGCAACTAATGAGCGCAGGGGTATTGATGCAAAATACGCAGAATATATGCTTTTGGTTGGTAGAAAGTTTTTAACAGATGGTCTTATTAGCAAAGAAGATTTCGCTAAGTTTTTAACCCGATCGAATGTAATTGATAGAGGATTTCGTGCAGCTGGATATAAGCGTGGGGTACTAACTGTATACGATTATATTAAGCAAAGAAAGGCAATTGCAAGTGTTAATGATGAGCAAAAAATTATCGCGCAATCCAACGCGGGTGAAAGAAAGTTGATATCAGAGGCAATTACGGGAATTGAAGCTATTAATTTTCCAGAAGTTGATGAAGCGAAAAAACGTATGTTGGAATCTAATGAAGGACCATTGGCTGTATATGCTGGTGTAATTTCGGGTAATAAACAGGCTCAGCGTGTTTTCATTTCAGATGTACTTGACGCTCTTGCAAGAAGCCAAGATGTTAATATGTCGCCTGAAAATATAAGAAAAATAGCTATAGGTGTTATTGTGAAAAAATATTTTGCGCCTGTAGGCAAGTTTTTGGCAAAGGGTAGTGTTTCTGCAGATGTAATTCGAACCGAAAGAAATGAGGTCATTTCTAGATTATTGGATGAATCTTCATTGCCAAATGCAGTACGAGAGGCAATTGATACACAAGATAATAAAATTGATAAAGTATATGGAATAGCTGTGCCCAAAGCGTATGTAATGGCTAATATGAATGACGAAGTGTTTTCCCTGTTGCAAGGTAATAATTTACAGTTTATGGTTGATGAAATTGTGAGACGAGCTATAGGTTCTGGTGGTATAAATTCTATTGAAAACCAAAAGGAATCGATTGTGTTACAGGTTAAAACTATCAGCTTGTTATTAAAAACTTTGCAAAATAAAAAAGATGAATTAGAATTACCGGGTCATCTGAGCCCGAATAAAAATCAGTTAGAAGCGTTTAAAAGAATTGATAGTGTTTTTTCTAAAATTGTGAATGAAGCTGAAGAACAGACACAAGATGTAGGCCCAGATCAACTTATGAGTATGATTGATGAAAAGGTGAGCGATATACAACAAGAACAAGAATTTATGAGACAGTATGGTGACAGTTTCGGAAGTGATCGTGATCCTGCAGATCAATTACAGAGTTTTAATTTCCAAGATTTCAACAATGCATTTTAATAGAAAATTTACTTGATGTATTAAACTGTATCACCCTTTCAAATACCTATCATCTTTGCTAGACTAAACTCATATGTATCTTTCAGCTTATATTACAGATCAATTTATAACTTCTGTAATTCTAAAAAAGGATCCTATTGAGGTATTAAATTTAGATTTTGTAAAATTACCATATATAGCTGAAACTGTAAAAAGGCCACTTACATTAGATAAAATTACAGAATCTTTAACAAATTCTTTTAACGATTTTCTTGTAGCTAATTCAATCAAATTTAATGATTTGGAAAAAATATTTATAGTAGACTCACAATACCCTACAGATATAAAGCCTAGTCTCGATATAAACGAAATTTTAGGTAGAATTCCACATAATGTAATACAAATAAATCAATTCTCACCGCAAATGGTAGAGTTTGTGAGTGACAAGTATATAAATGACTTTTTGAATTATACTAATTATAAACTGAATTTGCCCAAAGATATAAAATTGCAAGCAGATCTGACTTATTTAACCTATTACATAAATAATAATATCGACAAGATATATAAAAATTCGAATATAATAGTAATGTCTCCGTTAAAATATTCAGAGTTCAAAATATTAGAATATGCAACAAGTATTGTTAAGCAATTTGCGAATGTTACCAAAAAACCGCAGGTGTACACTTTCAATATTGATTATGCGTACAGCTTGGTACCATTAGTTGGGGCTTTAATTAAGTTAAACATTAATGTAGAACAGTTCTTTAAAGAAAATCCATTAGATCCAGATGCAAAGCTAATAGTAGCACCTGAGGTAGAAAGATATGAAATTCATAGTAATACGCTTAGCCAACTTAATCAAAGAAAAAAGACTGAGACGATTAACCTGCGCCCGAATTCCTTAAACATAATACAATTAAAAGAAAATGAAAAAATCTCAATAAATTACAAATCAAAATACACAAAATTTAGTGGAAGTCTAACGGGTAGCAGAACCGATGTTTATTTTGATAACAGAAAGTTAGAAGACAAATAAGCAGATTGGGGCGTGCCTTGAAGGCACGCCCCAATAAAACAAAAAATGACAAAAGACAATAAAAATATAAGCTACATAATTAAAGATAAGATCTACTTCACAGAAGAAATAAGAGAAATTGCCACTGTAGACGATGGTATGAAAATTCTGGTACAAGAAAACGATCATATAAAGC
>JALWZX010000045.1 GCA_027002375.1 candidate division WWE3 bacterium
CATACTAAGTTCACTAAAATACTTATTTTTCATTATCTAGTAGAATAAAACAATTCTCTAGTACACATGAAATGTTTCTATATAATTAGAAACCACATTAATATGAGCTTTCAGCTCGTACAACATCAACAATTCTGCTAAAATATTAGTGATGCCCAAAGACAATTTAAATTCAAATGAGACAAAGCCTACTAAAAGAAACCATTTTCCCTCACTAGGTATAGATAAACTTAATCTAAGAACTAAATCTAGTACTAACAAAAAACAATCAGATAAACACATTAAGGACACTAACGTTAATGAAAGTATTAATAATGCCAAAAGTACTGATTTTAATTTCATACCTAAAGATGCTTACCAGAAAGCTAGTATGGCACAGCAAATATTTAGATTTTTAGCAACAAAAGGTAAAACGATTATCATATTTACAGAAGCTATCGTGTTAATGGTTTTTCTGTCACGTTTTAAGTTAGATAGGGAAATCGCAGATTTGAAAGAAAGTATAGAAAATAAAAATGCCATTATAGAAAGTTCAAAAAGCGTAGAAAAAAGATTTAAAAAAATCCAAGCGAAATTGGTAGTGATTAAAACGATAATAGATAATCAAATTGATTGGGAAACAGAATTGGGAAACTTTGATAGCCAAGTTCCTAACGGAATGGTTCTTAATTCTATCGATTATGCAGATTCATCAATCACATTATCTGCTACAGTAGACTCAGCCGAAGCATTTGCTTCATTCATAGGAAACGTGGTGTCTAATCAAAATGTAAAATCCGTAACTTTGGTATCTAGTTCATATAATACAGATTCAAAACAATATTCGTTTAAAATGAATATTGAAAGAGAACCAGTAAGAACTTCAAATGAAAGGTAAATCAAAAATTTTGTCAGATCCAAGATTAAAAAGATATAGATACGATCAACGTAGCAAAGATTATTTTAATACTGTGTTAACTCTTTTCTTAGTAACAGTATTTACAATTTTTGCAATAAGACCTTCTATAACAACAGCATTCAAGCTAAAGAAAAGTATAAAAGAATATAATGAGATTGATCAAACCTTAGCCAAAAAGATAGTAACTCTTAAAAAAGTTCGAACTGTATATAGAGACATTCGCCCAGACTTGAAATTGTTAGATTCTGCTATCCCAAGTGAAAAAAATGAAGGAGACATCTTAAAATATTTAAACCATTTGAGTGCAAAAAACCAAGTACAAACTTCTGTTGTACAATTCAAAAATGAGAATTCCACAACCAATACCGGCACAAAAGATGACAAGGATTTAAAAACATTAAACATTGTGATGTCAGTTACTGGCGGATATCCCCAAATAAAATATTTTCTAAAAGACCTTAACAATACATTACGAATTATTGAAATAGAGAAGGTATCATTTAGACCGAGTTCACATGAAGGTATGCTTGGGCGTGTAGATGCAATTATACGCGCAAAAGCATACTATGAGGAAACCAATGATCTCAAAGGAAACTAGAAACATTTTAATACTAACACTTTTAACAGCCGTAATATGGATTTTGATAGAAATCTATCATATAAACAATAAAAGTAACGTACAACCAAATTATAGGTCTAATTTAACACCAATAAGCGCTGAAATTGATAGAGACACACTACAAAACTTACGAGAAAGAATGGATATAGAAAATCAATAATTTACTGTTAGTCACAACCGTAAAAGGTAAAACTATAACTTTATCATGACAACATAAGCCTTAAGCCACTGACTTTTTCAATTTCTTAAAAACATGTATAACCAATGTCAATTCTTCAATTTTAAGTAATTTAGATATATATATATATACTATGAATGCAAAAACAGAAACAACAGTTGTTAAAATAAGTAAATCAAGTGTCTTAGTCGTATTAAATACAAATTCATCCATAGCTTTGAACGGTATGTAAAGAAATATACCCATTATAAAAGAAGATATAGCAATTCTATTAATTGGTTCAATAATATCTACCAATTTTACATTTCCTAGGTGCCTAATTAAAAATACAAATAGAAAAAACATTTGTATGAAGCTCCCGATTAATGTCGCCAATGCTAAACTCCAAACCCACAAATGCAGATATTTAACAAAAAACATGGCTAATGTAGCATTAATAGATAAAGATACGATTGCAATTATAACTGGTGTTTTAGTATTTCTAACCGCATAAAATGATCTTGATAGAATAATTATTAAGGATTGAGCAATTAATGCAATACTATAAAATCCTAGAGTGTAAGCCGTCATAACTGTGGATTCCCAAGAATATTTTTCTGCGCCAACCGCTAACCTTACTAAAGGTATTTTTAATACAAACATAACAATACTAACTGGCAATACAAAAAATGCTATTTGGTGCAATGTTTTTATTAACAACTTTTTGAATTCATCTATATCGCCTTTTATATAAGTTAACGACAATATTGGCAAAGCAGCTTGACCTATCGCCATTCCAAATATTCGTAATGGCACATTACTTATATTTCCACCGAAAGTTAGAACAACATTAGCAGATGCTGATATGAAATAAGCCAAATTCGTGTATAGTGGAATCATGAATTTGTAAATTGCTTGACCCAAAATGCGTGGTATTAATAAGCTGTAGAACTCTTTAAAATCCCTATCTTTAAAGTTTAATCTAAAAGAATATCTGTACCCAACTTTTCGAACAAATGGCAATTGAATTCCCATATGTAATAAAGACCCAAAAATCATACCATAAACTGGTGCATATATACCGAAAACCCTAACAAACATGACAATAAATATTATTTGCCCTATGTTATACATCACTGGTGCTATAGCTGGAATTATAAAATGTTTATTAGATTGTAATATGCTTGTAAAGAATGTACTTATAACAAAGATAACTTGAGCAATCATCATTGTACGCATTAAGCTTGCCATAAGATGCATCTCACTTATTGTCAGACTAGTATTTCTAGCAAATACGTTTTTCACTAATGTATCGGCAGTAAAATACACTATTACTACAAAAATCAGTACTAATACCAACGAAGTATTCAGTAAACTATTGGTAAGTTCAAAAGCCTTCTTTTCACTTTCATTTCTAACTTTTGTATAAACAGGAATGAAAGCAGCCGCTAATGAACCTGAGACGATTAATGAAAAGACTAGGCTTGGAACATCGTCTGCGCCAAAAAATATACCGAGTTCAGAAGAATCTCCAAAATAACCTGACAGTATCCTATTTTTCACAAATCCCAAAAGTGCGGAGAGAGAATACACCGTAGCAATAACAAATGCAGCAGAAAGTATGGTATCTTGCTTTGATCTAAAAACCCTAGAACTATTTTTTATAAATGATGAAAACATACGCAACGCAATGTTATCATACCTATTAATAGACTAACAATAAGTAACTCACCAACCAAATTGAGCAGAAAGTTCAACCGACCACAAAAGAATCATTAGTAAGTCAATCAAATTACTACCTATATAAATTATTGTGTGCTATAAAACTTTCTGCTACAATGCTCAATGTTATGGCAAACACAAAACAGGCAAAAAAAATGATTAGAAAAATCAAAAGACGCACAAGTTACAACCGTTGGTGGAAAGGTAAAATTAAAAAATCCATTGATGATGTAAACACAATTCTATCGAACGCGAATCCCAATGTTAATGAATTGAATGAAAAAGTTGTAATTGCACAAAAGACAATAGACAAAGCAGCAAAAAACAATGTAATACATAAGAATAAGGCTAATAGACTTAAGGCCAAACTGCTAAGATCAACAAATACTAAGACAACCAAATAGTGATTCCTTAAAAATTTTGTGATATACTATTTGTAATTGTAAACATGCAATAGAAGTAATTTTGATTTTATAGTAAAATAATATTATGAATATAAACCTGCCAAAAAAATTAAAAAACTATTTCCCGTATTTGATAGTTTCTCTTGTAGCATTTTTGACATTAATGTTGCCTTCAGTGGCATTAGCGGCATCGGCCTACATTACACCTGCAACAGGTCTTATTACAAAAAAGAATTTTAAGGTAAGTGTTTACGTCGAATCAACTACGTCTGAACCAGAGATTGCTTCCGCAAATTTAAAAATAACTTATCCGTCTACACTCAATGTAGTATCAATTTCAGAGGGCGACTTCGACAGTTATCTAGAAAAGAAAAATGATGCGGCATTACATCAAATATCAATAAATGCGATCAACAACGCGGGATCCTATAAATCAGGAAAAGTAAAAGTTGCTTCAATAAATTTCGACACAAGTGCAACAAGTGGCGATGTACAATTAACAATAGATTCATCAAGTAGTATCGCTGGTGCAAATGGTGAACAGCTATTAACGGAAACAATAAATGGGGTGTATACACTTCAAATTCAAGAAGAAACACCACCAACTACTACCCCACCTGCTACTACCACACCTTCAGCTGGGCAAAAAGGTGGAGTACCTGAAACTGGTGATAATAATTTAATTATGTATTCAATTTTATCAGCAGCTTTAGTAGGACTTGGTTTAGTGATATTTACTAATCCATTTCAAAAAAGCTAATATATTATGAACTCTGTACAAGGTTACAAAGGGTTTATAACTTTCGCATTATTAGTGACTTTTAGTTTTGGGTTACTGATAGGTTATCAGTACATAATAAATAAGCCAACTCAGACACATTCAAATGCTGGGGTACAGGCAAATATCCCAACAGATGTGTACACTACAAAAGTAACAGATTCTTCTGCTACAGTCAGTTGGAATACTAAATTCCCGGACACAAATACTGTTTATTATAGTGATAACGAACAAAACTGTCTAAACAAGGTAGAAGCGTGCAAAACTTACAAAGAAACAACAATAAATCCAACACACACTGTAACATTAAACGATTTATCACCAGCTACCATTTACTACTATAGAATTGAAACAAATACTGGAATATATCCGTCTGATACGACATACTCGTTCAAAACAAATGAAATGAATGAGAATAGCAACAAGGATAAAATAGATAAAAAGTCTAACGCACAAGATAATAACAACAATATTACAAAGGACGATAGTTTAAATACTGACAATAATACAGAAACTAAAGACAATGCTACTAATGAAAAAAATACTAATACTGAAAACAACATCAACGATTCACAAGATCAGAGTGCTGACGATTTTGATGGAATACAACCTACTCAAAATACACAAAGTGAGTCTAAAAACGCAGATCAATCAGTTAATCAATCAGATGACTACGATGGATTTGAGACAAGCTCACCAGTATTAGGTGTTGGAACGGTTAACATTGACGAAATCGTTCAAGATGAATTTAAAACAGCAATGAAATATAACGATAGTAACTACGATTTTAACCATGACGGAATCGTTGACGACCTTGATTACCCATTATTCATATACTTCGTAACAAGTGAATAAATAGCACACACATGCCTTTTGAATGGTATAGCTTTCTTGTAAACCAATATTAAACATTCCAACATTAAGGATTACGGATTCTAACGATATCAATAGAGACTCACCACCAATTACATGGGTATACTAGAACGCAAAAGATTTCATAATGTAGACTAGGTACGTCTTACCAATTTACCAATTAAAAGATCTTTCTGGTTAGAATTAATGCACCAGAAGCGATTAGTCCAACACTTACCAATATATATAATCTGGTCTGCTCTATTCCAGTCTTAGGAACAATTGGTTTCTCTTTTTCAGTTGTGGTAGTGGTTGTTGTTGTGACGATACAGTCGCTATTCGTTTTACACTCATTTTCGCCTTTACCGTACACCTCTACACATGCCTGATTCTTGCAAATCAATCTAGTCTCTTTCTTACAATCTGCATCCGACTTACATGAATTTTCCCCATCACCTTCTACCTCAACACATGCTTCATCTTTACATACTAAGTGCGTCTTTTTTTCTTCTGGGACACTACAATCAGTATCAGTACTGCATGTATTTTGTTTATCACCATCTAATTTTGTACACGATTCATCTACGCATGCTAGATAATAACAATCTGTGTCTTTTGAACATTCGTCTGTTCCTTCTCCGTCAACTTGAACACAAGCCTGCGTCTTACAAACTAAATGCTTCGCATCTGTTGGCTTACAATCGGTATCTGATTTACAAGCATCTTCGCCCTTGCCATCTATCTTTTGACATGCCTCGTCTACACATGCATATCTAAAACAGTCACCATTAGTTGTACAATCATCTTTTCCGGCACCTGGAACCTTAACACAGGCCTGAGTCTTGCAAACCAAATGACTTTCTTCTACAGGTTCCTTTGTTACCTCTATTGTTTTAACACAATTTTGAACTTCGCTCGATTGTTTTCCATTAGATATTATATACAGTTTGGCAGTATATTTTGAGGCTTTGGTATATGTATGCTCTATTGTATCTTTGGCTGAAGTGATTTCTTGCCCATCACCAAACACGTATTTATATGTTAACGGATCTGTGCCGGTACCCTTTGCTGTAAACGTAACTTTTAATGGTTCAGTACCGACCTGCGGGTTAGCAGTTAACGACACGCAAACAGGTCTCACTTGTTCTTTTACTACACTAACATTAGTCTGACACGTATCAGATATAGTTTCTCCACTAGAGTCAGTAGATGTTACAAGCAATTTAGCGGTATAAACGCCAACCTCATTATATTTATGCTTAATATTTGTAGGATCGTCGGTTTCAAGTTTATCAGTTCCGTCGCCGAAATCTAAAGTATACGACACTTCGTTTTGACTTTGTGCGCTACCATTAAATATCACTTCTAATGGTGGTAATCCTTCATTAGGTGTAGCAACCAAATTTTCACATTTAAAGCATTCAACATATTCACCAACTTCCGAACATGATAATTCGCCTTCTTTTTCTGTCTCGGAACATGTATTGTCTACACATGACAAGTATTTATCATTCTTTATTTCGATTACATCAGTCAAACATACACCAGCCTCAGATTTTCCGGGAACTGTTGGGGCAACACTATCATTGCTACTAGTCTTAAACACTGTATACACAACAATAGCTCCCATAACGACGGTCACAATTAATATTAAAACAGGAATAAAGATTGTCTTAGAAAATCTTTTTTTATGCCCATTTGTAGAATTCCCTACATGACTTAAAGCGCTCTTTTCTTGAGAATACTTTACTTTATTATTCACCACATCGTTAGGTATTTGTGTTTTATTAACACCTGTTGCTGATACTTGGTTTTTGCTTATGTTAGTATTAGTACTATCAGGTTTCATAATGCTTATAAATTAATATGGACTCCATTCACCCTTGTCATCTTTTACTCTACAACGAGCTCTGAACTTACCTTGCTCAGGGAATTTATAACCTATTAACGACCCAGTATTGTCTTCATATAAACATGATTGTGCATTTGGACTAGACGGAGTTGGATTATCATCTACACATCTAATCGTATCTACTACATCATTCGTATCTGCGTTAAGAGTTTGAAATTCGTAACCCGCAATCTTACCATCCTTATCTGGATCAGACCCTCTACAAACAAATGTCCACTCAGTATTTTTAGGATACGAGCCATCATCATTTGGAGTGTTGGGTTCTGGAGTTGATTTTATAGAATCACAAACTGGTGGTTTATTATCAGGAACTAGGCAAGAGTACCCCGTCTGCGATACAGCTGTAAATATAACCATTGATCCCTTGCCATTAGACGATTTGCATTGTATATCGCCCTTTTGATCATGCGGTTGAAATGCAGGTACAAAAGTATCATGCTGAATAGATCCGCAATGATTGTTAACTGTTTCGTTATATTCGAATTTGGTTGTATAAGAATCCTTTATTCCTTCACTATCGTCAACTTTTAGCCAAACTCTATCGTGCTTAATCTCATGTTCTGGAGTATTTTCGTTCCAACAACAAAAACTATATTCTGATGTATCACATTTCTGCCCAGTGTAGTATTCATCACCATCTTTATCGTCTGACCCGTCACAAAAGTTTCTATAATCTGTCCACAATAGTTTGACACCATTGTACCTCGTATGTGCACCGTCAGGAACTTCTTTTCCCTCTTCTTCAAGTTTCTCACACTTATTGCCAGCACCTCCAATATCAGTAAGAACATTACCATCTGAATCAACACAGTCTACCCTTGGCACATCTTGACCATCCTCTTTATAACTATCAATTTTTATTGTGTAAGATGTTTTATATTTAGCAAAATCATATGTTGCATCACCCTCTTTTAATATTTTAGGGGAATCAGGGTCTTCATTTACCTCAACGTCTAGGTTTAACTCATATTTGTGCCCATTAAGTTCTCCCTCACATAAAACATCACCATTTTCATTATAAACAACTGCCGTAGAGGCATTTGATTCGGTGCTGAAATCTTGTTCTTCAGGTGCCTTTTTTAATTGTGTGGAAATCAACAACGTTACTGTTCCAACAAGTATTGTCGTTAAAAATATTACATATGGCAGAAATCTTTTGTATTGTTTATTCATAAATTATCTATATAACTATTCTACATATTTACCGACAACTGACAACCTGTATTTTGTTGTACCAGGAGGAGTGCAAGTAAATAGCTCAACTGTATTGTCGTATTTACCTAAACTTTTTGGTAGTGGTTCTTCAAGTGGATTAATATTTTCTGGCTTGTCAATTTTCGTCAATTCAACAATATACCTATACGTTTTACCTCTATAATTAACAAAAAACTCATCTCCGTACTCTAATTCATCTAACCGTGCGAACACTGCAGTATAATCACCTTTTTTATATTTGTTTGGTGTACTCTTAAACGTAGAATGTCCGAAAATAAAAGTATTGCACGCCTCATCAGGCAAACAACTACCATTATAATGTCCTAGAGCATGCTTTGGATCAAAGTTTTTAGAATTTGTTTCTACGACAGCATCAATAATGTTAAGTTTCGGAATCGTAATATAAAACTTATCAGGAACATTTTTTCGTTCTTCTATTTTTTCTTCTAGAGCTTTAGGGTATTCTATTCCATCAACATTTACGTATTCTACACCTGGTAATTTCTTCTTTGATAATTCTAAAAATTGAAAATCTTCCTTATTTTTGTCTTTATCATCGACACTCACAAAATCACGTGCATCAAAGCCACTTGGAATAGGTGCAATAACTGGCATATAATCCTCAGAAGATGCATATATACCAACTACTGGAACTACAACTCTCGTAACCAATATTAAAATTCCCATAATAATCATAAAGGATGAAATTAATATCTTTGCCTTGAAGAGACTACCTTTATTAAATGAATTATCTCTTTTTATGTTAGGTGCAATCGTTTTAGTATATTGTCTAGAAGTTTTAAAAGATTTTTTTTCGGCTTGATTAACGTAATATCCAATAATACTGTCAATATTACGACAGCTAATGGCAGATTCTTCTTTTGTATATTTATATGGCTTAAACAACGGATTAACCCTTGTGGGTCACCCTGTCCGTTGATTAGTTCTTCATGGTGAACTAAACACCTATTTGATTAATTTTACCATAAATAAATCAAAAAATCTTGCATCACGAATAGTGTATTTCTGTTTTGATTTTTGACGTTATAATCCAAATGGCAAAGCTTCATATAGACCCTATCAACGTCAGTTTTACTCATTTTTATATCTGTCAGTTTTTTCTTAACAAACGGGTGTAATTTCTTGTAGGTATCATTATTATACTTCATAGAAACATATGATCTTAAAGTATTTTGCAGAGTTGCTATTATCGAAAAAACATTCGCTTCAACATCATCAATGGTATTTAAAATTTTTAATGCTTTTTTGACGTCTCTATCTATAAATATAGCATCCGATAGATTAAAATATGTGTAATCTTTGGGCAAATCAAATTTTAATTCTTTAGAGTATTTGAGCAGGTTTTTATAAGTCTTTGTGTTCCTGTAATTATTTTTTTCATAACTTTTATTTTTGGTGGAACTCACAACAACAAACAAATCTATGAGTTCATTCTGTTTCAACTCAACCAAAGTGGTATCATCGAATTTCAAACTACCAATTTTGCCCAAATTAATCAATATCAATTTCTTTTCGTGAATATCACCAACTGTAAAGATACTACTCGAATATATGGTATCTAAAACATCGCTAATTGAATCATTAGGAAGACTAAATTCATAACAAGACATTTTGCTGTCTTTCGCTATTGCTTTACGACTTTTTACAAAATCTAATATCTTATCCTGATCTGTACCGGATATGACTGTAATCATAGGTTTATAAATTATTCAGTACTAGTTTTAGTATCAGCTTTAGGGTCAGTGTTTAAATCAACATTTGTATTAACGCCATCATCTGTATTTGTATTGGAATCTACGTTAACTTTTGAGTTCATATCTGCATCTGTATTATTATCATCATAATCAAACATCAATTTTTGAATGTATACGTGAATTTGATCAAATGTAGAATCCTTAGGAATAATAACCCATTGTCCATTATATTTACTTCTTTCTTCCTTAGACGGAACCATAAGTAATCCAGACCCGAGTTTATTAGATTCTTTACTCTCGCTTGATAATACAATTTTAACAACATTTGAACCTAGCACGCTTTCATTATCCTTATCATCTTGCATAATAGATTTTGCCATATCATAAACAGCCATAGCGTCACCTATCGTGATATCTGTCGCAACATTTTCTTTATATGAACCGTATAATTCTTTTATTTTCGAAGGGTTTAATAAAACATCGGTTGATAATAACTTATCTTTTAATGCCATTATCACTTGCTGTTGTCTTCTTGCTCTTGCAAAATCACCTGCTTGATTTGGATTAGTAGAATGCCTTGATCTTGCATATTCCAAAGCGTCTTCACTATTCAAATGTTGAATACCCTGATCAAAGTGAATATGTTTATACCTAGAACTTTCTGGATAAGCGTTTTCTTTACCCTCTATCGGATACTGATAGTCGTCAAAGGCCTCTTCAACATCTACGTCAACACCCCCTACAGTGTCAATCGCATCTTTGAATGCAGAAAACCCTACAACTGCATAGTAATGAATCGGAACACCTGTTACATGTTCAACAGTATCTTCTACTCTATCTACACACGGTTTTGTGCAGGTTACAGGTGTTTTCTCACAAACATCTTTTCCATTTTTACGAACCTGCTCGTTAATACATAGTGGATATATGCTATTAATCTTCACGCCATATTGACTTATCCATAAATCTCTAGGTATAGAGATCATTACCGGCCTTTTTGCTTCTTTATCAATAGATAGTATCAATATTGTATCAGTCAACTTTGAACTAGAATGAACATTACCTAAAGACCTACCATCTACACCCAATAACAATATATTTGTCCTTCCGTCGGTATTTTTGAGTTCTCTTTTTGCAGTAACCTTTGAAACCACAGATACTGGTTCAAGAATGTTAGCAACTACATTCGATCTTTCTTTTTTTAAAACAATTCCTGTAATAACCAAAACGGTTATAACAAGAAGAATTATATATTTAAATATTTTAGACATAAGCTTGATTTATTGTACCGATAATTTTTGTAAATTCAACAGGATCTAAACTAGCACTTCCGACTAGAAAGCCATCAACAAAACCTTGATTCAGATAATCTCTTACGTTACTAGAATTTATACTTCCACCATATATAATTTTATTCAAACCCAATGTCTCAACAAATTCTTTAACAGCTGAAACACTTGCTGGTTTTCCTGCGCCACTAGTACTAATTGCATCTATAGGTTCATACGCAATTAGAACGTTAGATTTCTCACTATCATCTATCGCATTAAACTCGTCTTCTCTACTAACACAAACAACTGGGGTTATGTCATTACTTACACATAGCCCTACCTTCATGTTTACATCAGTCATAGTTTCACCGTCAGCTCGTCTTTCAGAATGCCCTATTATTGCATAATCAATAAAATCTTTTAGTTGTGTGGCGCCAACCTCACCGGTATGTGCCCCGTTTTCAAATTTAGAAACATTTTGGGAAGCTAAATATATTCTTAGTTTACTTGACGAAGCCTGTAAATCTTTAAATGCTGATGCCAATGTTACAATAAATGGAAAAGAAGGTGCTAAAATAATTTGAATATCGTCATTTAGAGCATCCCAGTTTGTCGCTTGTATAAATTCGTTTATCCACAATTCGTATTCTGCAAATGTCTTGTTTTGTTTAAAATTAGCGATTATATACATAATAATTATTATGAAACTCCCGGGCTAAAGCCCGTGGTTTCTTATGATGATAGATTCAAAACAAAATCTTCTAGGAACTAAATCTAAAATTCCTAGAAATGATATTGAACATCATCAAAGGATATCACTATTAATTTCGACTATCTATTAGACTTGTTGCGAAATAAAAACAAATTGCATAGATTTTGTTGCCCTCACAAACGATTCTGGTGTAGCAACAGTTTTGTGTAAAAATTTAACAATTTTACTGCAATTGCAACACCTTCGGCTAAGTTTAAAAGTTATTTCGCAACAAGTCTATTATTCATAGTCCCAGTTCTACTTTCTATCATAGCAGAGTTTAAGTTTTTCTTTAATATACCAAATTTCTCTGGGATGCTCTCTAATTCCTCGTGTTTATAATCATAACCGATGCTTGTAAGACACAAGTATATAAATGGTATGCTTTTATATATATCTTCTGCATACGCACACGAGATCAGACATCTTGGCAAAAGCGCTATGTTTTCATTGTCCTCACCATCTTTCGATAGTTCACACCCCATTGGACATCCTGTACACGAAGGATTATTAGCTGGTTCGACTTTTAACGTTTTATATTTATTTAGCGCAAATTGGTATGCCTTTTCATAATCAAAAAAATCTTTTAATTCATAGGACTGAGCAAACTCAATTGACATACTAACATTCCCTACAATATTTATAGGTTCAGTTTCTAAATTTCCAAAAGTAAAATAACCTTGTGAATCTACCTTATTTGAACTAATAGATAAATCACTTATACGATTCATAAACTTTTCATTAGTTTCTTCAAGAAATGTTACATCGTTTTCGTAAATTGCAATATGTATGTTTTTACTTGTATCTCCAAATATTACAATTGAATCAATTCTAGCCATATTCATTGTAGCCGAAACTGTTCCCCCACCAAACTTTTCAACCAGGTTATTATTTTGAGAAATATAAAGTAAATTCGCTTTAGAAACATATGGAAAGTAGCCAGATAATGGCCCTGTAGAAATAACAATAGGTTTTTTGTCTAGGTAGTCAAACAATAGTTTGTATGAAACTGGAGTACCACCTATTAGTTCCCACAAATCTTCTTGATTCTTAAATTCAAAAGTCTGTTCACTTAAATCGATGTAAAGCACCTTTTTATACTTCTTTTGCATAAATCTTATGTTTCATTAATTACATCAAAACAATCTTGAGGGCAAATTGCAATTATTTTATCAATATTTTTAAGTTTTTTACCATAATCAATTTGAATTTTATATCCACCGGGCCTACCTTTTATTCTAATAGGCGAATCTTTTACACCCAGCTTTCTATATTCATATCTAGAAGCAGCCAGCATGCATAATTTGCACCCAATACATTTTTGCTCTCTAGATGCTACTAACAATTTTTTCTTGCTCATTTTTAACTTTTTATGGCAAGCAGACCCATTTCTACTAGTCTGTTAGAATATCCCCATTCATTATCATACCAAGCCATTACTTTTACTAAGTTACCACCAACAACTCTTGTCATTGCTGAATCTACTATTGCAGAATATGTAGTTTTGATTATGTCTGAGGAAACTAATTGTTCTTCTGTATACTTGAGAATACCTTTGAATTCCACCAAATCTTGCGCTTCTTTAAATGCATTATTAACTTCTTCAACTGTAACATCTTTTTTTAATAATGCTGTAAGGTCAACAATAGACCCTGTAATTATTGGAACTCTAAGTGATACACCATCAAATATGTTTTCTACACTTGGCACAACTTTAGATGTTGCAATAGCTGCTCCGGTTGATGTTGGAACTATATTATGAGCAGATGCTCTACCCATTCTTAAATTCTTTCTATTAGGACCGTCAACTACATTTTGTGTAGATGTGTTTGCATGAACAGTTGTTAAAAGCGCCTTTTCAACGCCAAAATACTTAGAAAGAACATGTATTACAGGTGTTACACAGTTTGTTGTACACGATGCATTTGCTAAAAGTTTTGCATCTGGATCAGCAATTTCACCACCAAAAACTACAGTTTTAAATTCATCGTCTTTGACTGGGGCAGAGACTATAACTTTTTTTGCACCAGCTTCTAAATGCAAATTTGCACCTTCAGCTTTTGTAAAAAACCCTGTACATTCGTATACTAAGTCAACATTTAAATCACCCCACGGTAATTGAGATGGGTCTTTTTCTGAAAAATGTGGAACTCTGTAACCATCAACTGTAATAGATCCGTCATCAAACTCGACATTTCTATTGTAATTACCATAAGCTGTGTCATATTTTAATAAGTAAGATAAAGTTTCAACTGGCGCTAAATCATTTATGGCTACAATGTTTATATCTTGTGAATCGTTGAATTTTTTATCTAGTAGAATTTTAAAAGCTGCTCTGCCTACTCTACCAAAACCATTTATTGCAATGTTCATTTTTATAAATTATTTATGATTGATAGCCAAATGTTTTACAGCAATAATTGCAACATTGCTATAAGGGCAGACATACAATCACAACTATATGAACAAATTAATCAGACACGTGACTGTCTAGCCATTGTTTTAACATTGGACCTTGCAGAAGGCCAATTCGTCTGTCAATTTCTTTATCATCTTTAAGTAAAACCATTGTTGGTATACTCATAACGCCAAATTCTTGTGCTTTTTGTGGGTTTTCATCTACATTAATTCGCTCAAGTTCTACCTTATCTTTATAATCAGGCATAACTTCCTCAAATATAGGGTCCATCATTCTACATGGAGCACACCAGTCTGCATAAAAATCTATTAGTTTTAACATATATAAATTAAATTTATACTAATTATTTTTAATTTTAATTTGCAAAATAATCAGCACATAAAATTACTAACTGCATAATACTTTAACATATATATTTTAATATGTAGAGATTTTATCGTGTAGTTCCAAAGTACATCGTAGTATTGAGTTTGACGAAAAGAAGGCCTATTATATCTAAGCACGATTATTTAATTATTGAAAAGCTGAATTAGAACAACATGATTTTTGCACATGCGTTTATAGGGCTTATTATTGGTTATTTTCTAACAATTAAGCCTATTAACAGTAAACTTTATACTAAAGAAAAAAGACTTTTATACATCTTTATTGCAGGTATTATTGGCTCAATATTTCCAGATTTTGATTTTGTCTTTGTTTTTTTATTACACAACAAAGACCTTCATAGGCACCTGTTAACTCACAGCTTGATTTCATATATAATTGTCTTAGTAGGTTTTTCCATCTTTAAATATGTTAGAAAAAGGTCGATTGATGATTTGTGGCAACGAATTTTTTGGGCATTTTGGTTAGGTGCTGTTATTCACTTATTTGCCGATCTAATAGCAACTCCTGTATATTTGTTTGAACCAATATCAAATATTTCAATGGTCTTACACAGATTTAGAGCAAATGAAACAGATGGTTTAAGAAAATACATTTTTTCACCATATATGATAAATGAAATAATAGTAATAATCACAGGTTTAGTGTTATTAATAATGCGTTTTAAAAATTGTAAAAAAGAGTTAATGATATTATTAGGATTACTTGGTACTATACTATTAATGGCAATGATAGTTTTAGTTCCGTTCTTTTAATTAGGTAGTTATTATGGGGAATCTTGAGATTTTCTCATGATTTCCACACAAAAATAAAAATGGCAAAACAAAAAACACCAAAAGAAATAAACACAAGTAAAGATAGCTCATCAAAAGATAAAGCATTAGAATCTGCAATCGCACAAATAGAAAAAACGTTTGGCAAAGGATCTATAATGAAGATGAGCGATTCTGCCATACAAGATGATGTTGATGTTATTCCAACTGGCGCTATTACATTGGATATTGCGCTTGGCGTTGGCGGTGTACCTAGGGGCAGAATCGCAGAGATTTACGGGCCTGAATCAAGTGGTAAAACTACATTAGCATTAAGTATAATCGCGCAGGCACAAAAACAAGGTGGTAAAGCCGCGTTTATTGATGCGGAACATGCTTTCGACCCAGTTTATGCACAAAACTTAGGAGTTAATGTTGATGAATTATACATCTCGCAACCTGACAACGGGGAACAAGCTTTGGAAATAACCGAAACTTTAATTAGAAGTGGAGCAGTTGCAGTTATTGTAATTGATTCTGTTGCTGCATTAACACCAAGGGCAGAAATTGAAGGGGAAATGGGCGACAGTCACATGGGCTTGCAAGCAAGACTTATGAGCCAAGCATTAAGAAAAATAACTGGTATTTCAAGTAGAACTAATACAACAGTAATATTTATAAATCAGATTAGAGAAAAAATTGGCGTTATGTTCGGCAATCCTGAAACTACAACGGGTGGTAGATCTTTGAAATTTTATTCAACTGTAAGAATGGATATAAGAAGAATTCAAAGTATTACAGATGGTGGAAATCAAATTGGTAATAGAACACGGGTTAAAGTAGTGAAGAATAAAGTAGCCCCGCCTTTCAAAACTGCTGAATTTGATATTATTTTTGGAAAAGGGATTAGTCAATCAGGTAGTGTATTAGATGCTGCGTTAGAATTTGAAATAATAGAAGCTAGTGGCGCTTGGTTTAAATATAAGGGTGAAAATATTGCTCAAGGTAGAGAAAATGCTAAGAAGTATCTAGAAGATAATGATAAAGTAATGACAGAAATTCAAACTGCAATAAATGAAAAATTGAAAAATAAAAAGCATAAGCCACAAGTTATAGACGGAAAAAAAGAAAATGAATAGAAATGGTACACTAACTTAAATCGTGAAA
>JALWZX010000046.1 GCA_027002375.1 candidate division WWE3 bacterium
TTTTCATAAAACAAGTATGCTTCACTCAGTTAAATTGGCAATTTTGTGCATTACGAAGGAGATAATTTCAATTTTAGGTGACCAAAAATGAACGCTGCCTTTAAGAACCCTCATTTTTCAAGACTTGAGGGTGGGTAAGACAGCGCCTGATTTTGTGTGATTTTCAGCAGATCTCACCATGATATATTAATGCATTGTCTTTATTATCGCTAAACTTAAAACCACGCATTTTGGTGCGTGGGTGGAGTTAGTCAATATAGTAATTGGCGATAAGAAACCATGGGTCTTAGCCCGTGGAGTTTTATTCCACTCTATGACAATTGGTAGCGTATAATGACTAGTAGGCAGAATCCGCATGTCGGGAGGTCGTGTTCGTTGACACGCGGGATAGATAAGCCAAATCGACCCGCCGACAAGGACTCGGAGACATCACGTGTACTATGATACGTGGGGGCGAGATTGGAGTGAGAATGTGTCACGCGTGTGACAAAGTGAATGCAACGATCGAAGCCGCCGACGTAGTCGAGTTCGGGTGTCACACGCCAAAACATGATTCACTATGTCACAAAATACGACGCACCATTCGTATAGGCGCTCAAAACTACATATAATTATTGGGTACAAAAATGGTTTTTCGCTGAGTAAAATAAATATATAAAACACTTGATATTAAAGCTTCTTTTGTTTATAATTTACCTAACGAAAAGTCGTATTTCAATATAACCTGTCCAATGAAAAACAACGACTATGACAAAGACAAGTACATACCAACAGATTCTGTTATAAAGAAAGCCCAAAACAGGGGTGTGTATCTTGGTAGTGGAAATCCTCGAAACAGAATTAGGTATCTTATCAGACTAGGTCTTATTCCAAATCAAAGAAGAAAGAAAATCGGTGGAAAGCTAGTTTCACTTTTGCCTGAGAGTGTAGTTGATCGGTTAGTTGAAATTCAATCTATTCAAAGAAAATACGGGGTGGCTGTTTCTGACGTCAGTAGGTATATGACAGGTGCTGACAAAAACAACAACGCTGTAGGACACCATTCTACTTTTGCTAATAAAACTTTATTGAATCACGATGTGTATGATTCAAATAGAGCAGAACATTCCAGTTTGAATTCCAATAACTTAAGCAAACTATCCGCTCAAGATTTAAACTCAAAGCCTGTGTATGAAAATAATCTTTATGGTACTGAACAAGAGGTCAGAGTTGGTGATACAAACACTTTTGAAAAGTTTGATATGTTTGGTGACCATAATGAGTCTGATAATTCTAGTGTTGCTAATAAGTCAGATGATTTGCACTTTGTGGCTAATGTAGTTTCAGATGAATATAAAAGTTTTAGGCTAAGATATATCTTTAAATTTGTTTTCGTTTTGCTGTTGCTCTTCTTGTTCAGTATGCCACTGATCGTTAAGTCATCTGACGGTGAGTATTTGGCTGATAAAGTAATTCACTCTTTCATTATAAAAGGCAGTAGCAAAATAAACCGTGGTGGAATGGTGGGTGTTGCACCAGTTTCGGCTAGTCATGTTAAAGATTATGGTTTGAGTAAGAGTTTGATTAATGCGACAAATATTTTGGGCGTATCTGATACCAAATCTGAAACATTTATGAAAATCAATATGCCACTTGGTACGAATGATTTAACTGTTAGTGGTAAAGCATTGTTTAGCGATGATGTGCGTGTAAATAATAAAAATTTAGACGTTGGAAATGGTAATGTGTATGCGTCAAATGTTATATATTCAGTTGGCGTTGGTGATGGGTTAGAAGTTGAGGGGAATCAAAACGTAAAGATAAAGAACAAGGGCGTAATTAGTATTGGTGGAATTTCGGGAAATTTAGAGTTAGGCAATGGTATCGGATTTGATGGATATGGAAATTTAGTCAATTTAGGTATTACTGAAATTGATGGTGTTAAAGGTGCTGTTAAATTAGGTAGCGGGCTTTCACTAGAAAACAATGAGATTGTAAATACTGGTGTTACCGAATTTGCTGGTGTTAGTGGATCAATCGATGTAGGGAACGGTTTAGATGTTCAAGACGGAAAGATTGTAAATAAAGGAGTTACTGCATTGGCTGGTAAAAAAGGAAACATAAAAGTTGGTACTGGATTAGAATTAGTTGATGATATTCTAGTAAATACAGTATCTAATGATAATGTTTTTTCAACTATTAAAAGTGATTCAGATGAGTTTTCAGCTGAATCTAATTCAGATACGTTAACGCTTATACCTGGTTCTGGAATAGACATCGGTTTAAATAGCAACGATAAATCGGTTACTATTAGTAATTTAAATTCGAATTATAGCGAAGACGATATAGAAAATTTCATTTTCGATGATGACAATACTGGAACAATGAGCTCTGGTACATTAGATTTATATAATTTAAATTATTTAAATTACTTGCCAGTTTCTGCTGGTGGTATAGGATTAGATGCTTCGAGTGCGTCTGACGGTGTTTTGCCAATTGGGAATGGTACTGGGTTTAGTTTGAATACTTTGACAGCCGGTCAAGGAACAACCATTACAAACACCGCGGGCAATATAGAGATTACAAATAATCTTGGTAATTCGATAAGTTCTGATGAAATATTGGATGGTGAAGTGTCAGTTAACGATTTAGACAATTTAGCACTACCTACTGATGGGCAAATGCTAACCTACGATGCCGCCTCTGGTCAATTTAGATGGGTAGATAGCAATTCTTCTATAGCAGGCGACATTACTATGGTTGGAGATGTGCCTTCTGCCAATGCTTTTACTGAAGACGATTATGGGAATTCATTGTGGTTTGAGGGTCCAACGTTTGATGATAATGATATTCAATTAATGGCAAATGACCCAACGGGTGATGTTACTGTCTATTTGCCAATCAAGGATGGTACCTTAGCAGTGCTAAGTGACATAAAGGATCTTAATTTAAATGCTGGTGCATATTCTTATGTGTCGTTGGATAAAACAAGTTCTACCGAAAACGTAATAATACTAAATGGTGTTGATTTAACAAACGATGTTAATAATATTTTACCAACTGTAAACGGTGGTACTGGTATCAATGGTTCAGGGGCATCTAATGGAACATTATTAATTGGAAATGGTACAGGCTTTAATTTGTCAACTTTAACAGAAGGAACAGGCATAAATATTTCAAATAGCTCAGGAAACATATCAATTTCTTCAAGCTTGGGCGATAGTATAGAATCGTCGGAAATAACAAATGGTGAAATATTGACACTCGATTTGAATTCCACCAACACACCAACAAGTTCTGGTGATGTATTAGTTTACGGTGGGACAAATGATTTTCAATGGGTAGATAGGGCAAATTTTGATGCGGGTTCCGTAGATGGTTTGTCTAGCGAGGATTTTCTTAGATCTAATGCGGACGACAACTTTACAAATAATGCAATATTAACTTTTGATTCTGGTACGACGTTAAGTTTGTCTAGCGGTAGTAATTTTAACATAAATGGAAATTGGTTTATTTCTGGGACTCAAGTTAATTCTACGGCTGATGAAATCAATGCATTGGCAGGCTCTGGAGTAGATAGTGTGGAGTACTCTGTCTTAGACAATGGTGTGGTTCTCGGAACAGAAACGAATGGAAATTATATTCAATCGATAGTAGCTGGTAGTGGTCTGACAGGGGTTAATACTTCTGGTGAAGGCGTAGATGCAACTATCAATGTTGGGGCCGGTAATGGAATTAGTGTTTCCGCCGATTCACTAACTGTTTCTATAGCTACACAAAAGAATGTCACGCAAAGTCAGTCAGAATCTGGTTTGGAAGTTGATACTGATGGGCTTAGTCTTTTAACAGGATGCGGGCAAGATCAGGTTTTAATGTACGATTCTAATAATAGTTTGTGGAAATGTGCTACTACTAGTGATATAGGGGCTGTCAGTGGTACTGGGGTGTCTGGTTATGTTACCTTTTGGGATGGCGCTAGCCATGTAACAGGTGAATCTAATTTTGTTTGGGATGCAACGAACGATTGGTTAGGTATCAACAATGCAACGCCTGCACATGCGCTTGATGTGTCTGGCGATATTTATACTGATTCAGGTTTATATGTCGGAGTAGACAATACAAATAACTTAATAAGTATATCAGCTACAGGTAGTGGATCAGCAAGATTATATGTTGGAAATCAAGGGTTATTAGTTGAATCCGACATAGGTTCTACGGTACAAGGTTATAATGCAAATACATCTTTTTTGGGAGCAAGTATAGATTCGTCAGAGATAACAGATAGTACTATTGCAAATGTGGATATTGCAGACGATACATTAACAGAGATCAAACTAAATGTTACAAATGGACCAACAAATGGTTATATTCTGGCATACGATTCAGCAAGCGGTGGTTTTACATGGGTTCCTAATGATGGAGGTTCAGGTGCATCATTGTGGACAGATGGTGCATCAGCGACATATTTAACATCAACATCATCAGATTTAGCAGTAGGAGGCTCGGATTTAGATGCTCCATTTAGTATAGATGTATCTTCATCAGCAGTTAATATAAATCCATATGGTACATCAGCGGGTAATACAGGAGAATTAAGACTACAAGAGTTAGAAGCTAATGGTGATAACTATACAGGATTTAAGTCACCTGATTCATTATCATCTAATGTAATATATAAGCTACCAACAGCAGATGCAACAACGTCAAATCAAGTATTAGCAAGTGATGCTAGCGGTAACTTATCGTGGATAAATGTATCAGCTGGAGCAGGTGGTATAAGCGGTAGTGGTACACAAAATTATGTAGCAAGATGGACTGATACAGATACGTTGGGTACAGGACAGTTATATGATAACGGTACGTTAGTAAGTATTGGTGGAAGTTCACCAAGTTCACTATTTAATGTTGGTTCTTCAAATGAATTCCAAGTAGATAGTAGTGGAAACGTAGATACAAGTGGAAACTTAACAGCAGATGGAACCATAACATTTACAGGTTTAAGTAGTGGTGTTGTTAAGTCAAATGGATCAGGAGTGTTAGGTGTAGGTAATGT
>JALWZX010000047.1 GCA_027002375.1 candidate division WWE3 bacterium
AGAAATAGATTATCAACGGCACACAAACCGATGGAAGTACTAGCAAGTCTATACAATTTTACAAGGCAATGAGTATATGAAGGTGTCAGTGGGGGTATGTTTTGTTATTTCGCAACAACTCTATTAATTATGGGTGACTCATACTAATAGGTGATATTGTATCTTTGCTAATCAGATTACGGATCCATAACTGTAAATCTTTACTTTCGCCTATTATAAACTCTTGCCCGCGGTTTGTTGATTTAAATGTATTATAGCTAAGCCACGATTTTTTTGAGTGATAAGTTATATCTAGATTTCTAAAAAAAACAGGCAATTGCCAGATCGATTTACTATAATTTTTTTCGTTAAAATTAGGTTTTGTGAGAAATTAAACACTCCTGCACCAGGTAAATTTTTATCCCATGATAATCGTTTGCGTGAGACATATAATGTATTATTCTCTTGTATTACTCTAAATGGATGCCAATGTACATGAGATTTGGCCCACTTAGGGATAGTGTGTTTGTTAGTTAGAGTTAATTTGATTATTTGCCCAATTTGTAGATATCCAAAAATGATATGTTTACCTTTGTTATTAGTGTCAAATGTCAACATACTATTCTTTAGTAGTGTCTTTCTAAACCACCCAAAAAATAAAAAGATGTCGTTTCTCTTTATATTGTTATTTTTTAGGTGTGACTGGGAAGTTCCTATCTGACCAAATGATGGTTTGTATGTTTTAGGCCTATTAAGATTATATCCGTATATATCTGGGTCAAGGTGGCATGTTGTAGTTGGTTTCAGTTCTATCCATTCATTATTGATTCTTATAGTTGGACGTAAACTTTTCATAATATGAAATATTGAATTATTTTGTAATATAAGTTTGCTATATTTTACCGAGTCCATGGTTGATGGAATTGGTAACGAAATCATTTCACCTGTTGGTAAAATCGGGCTTGGGTAGCCTCCGTATGTGGAGTCAAATCCTTTTCGACTCAGTATCACTTTCATAAATGGTGACCCCTACGGGAGTCGAACCCGTGTTTCCAGGATGAGAACCTGATGTCCTAGGCCACTAGACGAAGGGGTCATGGCTCTCATTATTTTACTAACTAGGGGTTTATTTGTCGATAGTAGATTAGTTTAATGGGCGAAAAGTGTTGGTTTTTGACTACTATTTTTCTAATAAACTGACAAATGCCGAATTTCCTACAAAAGATATTGTCAAAAACCACTGTTAATTTAGTGAAGCTATCCCGACTAAAGTCTGGATAGCTTCCTATGCCTGTGTTGTACGAAAACGATTACCTATTCATCCCTCACCTGAAAGATGGGGGCTTTCAACGGCATAGTAAAATCTAATTGTTATTTGATACGACGTTTGAAAATATGGACTTATAACCCATATAGAAAAGTCGTTTTTATTGCGTTCGTAACGATAACTTGCGACGGTGCTTGACTAATTACCAAAAATAGTTAGAATTGTGTGGCAAGATTATTTTGAAAAGCCTTATCTATACTATAAGGCTTTTTATCGTTAATACTAAGATTATGAGCAAAAATAATAAATTAGATGACAAAAAAATATTGGTAACTAAAAGTGGCTATAAAAAACTAAAAGCTGAATATGATGATTTAGTAAATGTTCAGAGACCCGCGATTGTTAATGATATTAGTGCGGCACGCGAAATGGGTGATTTAAGAGAGAATGGTTACTATACAGCGTCTAGGGAGAAGCAATCTTTTATAGAAGGTAGAATTTTAGAGCTAGAAGAATTGTTAAAGAATGCTGAAATTGTGGAAACTACTGATGATGGTACTGTAGGCCTAGATTGTAAGGTAAAAGTTCGTGTGGTTGATAACGAGCTTGTGTATCACATTGTTAGTCCAGAAGAAGTTGATTTTGAAAAAAATAAAATCTCACACGAGTCACCATTAGGTAAAGCTCTTATGGGAAAAAAGGTTGGTGATAGTGTTGAATTTGAAGCTCCAGTGGGTAAAGTTACTTATAAAATTATTGAGATCAATTAGTATTGGTGATTAGTTAAACGAGATCACTATACTAAAACTTTATCGTGTTTTGATCTCAATGTTATTTCATTATGGCAAATAAAAAAAAGTATTATTTAACACCTGAGGGTTATAAAAAACTAAAGGCTGAATTGAAGCATTTAAGGGAAGTCGAAGTTGTGAATGTGGCTGAAAAGATAAAAGAAGCAAGAGAGTTGGATTCAGATATATTAGAAAATAATGTTTATGATGCTGTTGTAGAAGAGCAAACTTTGTTAGAAAATCGTATCGCAGAGATCGAAGATATATTAGCTAATGCAAAAATTGTAGAAAATAATGATAAGAACAAGGTTGATATAGGTGATGTTGTTGTCGTAAAAGCAGAAGAAAACATACATGAATTTAAATTGGTTGGTAGCGAAGAAGCCGATCCTGATAAAAAATATATTTCTCATGAATCACCACTTGGTAAAGCATTGCTTGGTGCTAAAGTTGGTGATGTTGTAGAAGTTGAAACTCCAATTACTACTATTAAATATAAAGTAGTTAGCATCAAATAAATTACACATATATTTTAAAAGTTGTGATTGGCATAATCTCTATTGTGTTAATTGTGCAATAACAATATAATTCTAATTATGGAAAATAAAGATACACCACAACTACCATTAGAACAGCTTAGACAGATTAGAATTGAGAAATTGAAAGAATTAAAAAAGTTAGGTGTCGATGCTTACCCGTCTGATTCATACAAAAATATAGACAATGCTGATGTGATTAAAAATTTTGAAAAACTTGAGAATGAAGAAGTAACTGTTGCAGGTAGAATAAATTCCATAAGAAAGCATGGTAAATTAATGTTTATTGATATTTATGATGCAAGTGGAAATGTACAAATATACATTAAAGCCGATGAACTAACTGAAGCCAACCATGAAAATAGTGAACTCAAGTATGATGAATTACATTTATTAGATGAATCTGATTTTATAGAAGTAACAGGCAAAGTAGTAAGAACTAAATCAGGTGAAATTTCGGTTGAGGCGAAACGGTTAAGAATTTTGGCTAAGTCTTTAAGGTCGATTCCCAAAAAATTAAAAGATAAAGAAACTAGATTTAGACGAAGATATGTAGATACAAATGTGAACCGCGACGTCTATGAAAGGTTTATTAGAAGAACATTATTTTGGAAAGCACATAGAGACTTTTTTGATGAACATGGTTTTATTGAAATGGCAATTCCTGTTTTAGAGCATATACCAGGTGGGGGTGATGCAATACCATTTGTAACTCATATGAATGCGATAGATGAAGATTTGTATTTAAGAATTTCGCATGAGTTACCTTTGAAAAGATTAATCGGTGCAGGTTATGAAAAAATTTATGATATTGGGCCACGATTTAGAAATGAAGGTTTGTCTGATGAACATTTGCCAGAACATTATGCTATGGAGTTTTATTGGGCTTACGCAAATTGGAACGAAGGTATGAAATTGGTTGAAGATTTATTTAATTATATTATAGATAAAGTTTACGGTGGTAAGAAAGAATTTGAGATTCGTGGGTTTAAAGTTAATTTTTCTAATGGTTGGGAAATTATAGATTTTGCTGAAATCATGCGTGAAAAGTATGGCATCAAAGATATTTACCATGTTTCTTTAGAGAAAGTTAAAAGTGCTTTGCAAAAAAATAATATTGAATTTGATGGTCATTTAAATGTGCCACGAGGGGTTGATTCATTATGGAAAAATGTCAGAAAAGAAATTGCAGGGCCAGCATTTTTGGTTAATCACCCGAAATACTTATCGCCATTACAAAAACCAAGTAAAGAAAGTCCTGATCTGGTTGAAAGGTTTCAACCGATTGTTGCAGGTAGTGAGCTTGGCAACGGTTGGTCTGAGGTGAATGATCCGCTTGATCAGTTTAATAGATTTATGGAACAGCAAAAATTAAGAGACCAAGGCGATGAAGAAGCTCAATTTTTAGATATTGATTATGTGGAAATGCTTGAATATGGTATGCCCCCGACATTTGGCTACGGGCACAGTGAGAGAGTGTTTTGGTTTTTAGAAGATGTATCTGCTAGAGAGGGAGTTCCATTTCCACAGCTTAAGTTTGAAATTAGTGATACAACAAAAAAGATTTATGGATTGCAAGATTATAATAGGGAAGTTATAAGTGGTTCTGATGTAAAAGATGATGGTGAAATTCAAACCGCAGATTCAGGTAGAGAAGAATCAGGTAACGGTGGTAGTGATGCGAAGTCAGAACCGAATTCCACTAAAATAACAAAAGAAAAAGCGCTAGAAATTTTGCATGAACATATGCAAAACACAAATTTGCGAAGACATTCATACGCTGTTGGTTATGCAATGGGGGCAATTTACGATTATTTGAAAGAAAAAGGTATGTTAGATGCGAGCGCCCCAGACAGAGAAACATGGGAAGTTTTAGGAATTTTGCACGATTCAGATTACGAGATAACCAAGGATGATTGGGACAATCACACAAAATTGACATTAGAGTGGTTAAAAGAAGAAGGTGTAGATGAAACCCACCCATTATATTTAGGAATTATGTCGCATAACAATAAACGAACGGGTTTACGTGAACCTCAAACCCAAATGGAATGGGCATTAGAAACTTGCGATGAATTAACAGGATTCATTGTTGCAGTTGCTTTGGTGAAACCTGAGAAGAAACTAGAAGCTGTTGATCTTAAATCTGTAAAAAAGAAATGGGGGCAAAAGTCTTTTGCTAAAGGTGTTGAAAGAGAGCAAATAGAGCAATGTGAAATCGAACTTAATATACCATTAGATGATTTTATTGAGATTGTATTGAAAGCAATGCAAGAGCATTCTGATGAGTTGGGATTGTAGATAGTTAAGTTAAGATATGAAACCATATATCTTAGGGTCTAGGGTACTTTAGAAACAATCTAAAGTGGTCGTCTCCCCAACTCTTTCAAAAGTAACACATAAATATTATCACGTCGATGATTGAATCGCC
>JALWZX010000048.1 GCA_027002375.1 candidate division WWE3 bacterium
TACTGCTGGAAACAAATGTGGGTTTTTGCTAATATAATTATATAACATTGGGTAATCGTTTCCTGTCCTAAACGATGGGGAACGATTTACTCTTTTAATTATATAATATTATTTCGCAACAACTCTATTACAGATATTGCGAGTGAAACGAGCAATAGATGCTAATGATAGAATTCAGAATGGCCTGTACGTTAAAAGAAGGTAGTAGAAATGACAAATGAGAATCATTACAGAATTTAGGACATTTTATCGACGCGGGGTGGTGGAGTAGTTACCACGCGAGGCTCATAATCTCGAGACCCAGGTGCAATTCCTGGCCCCGCAACCAAAAATTATCTGATCTTATTATGCTGTTCAACCAATCCCTCGATAAACATAGTACAATTAGGCATACAGCCGCTAGACCTATAGTTTGGTACCGCGTTTTGTACGTACCTGTACACAAATTCTTCGAAATTTAGACTATTTAAATGGTTGCTTAATCGTATTAGCTTAAACATGCTTGTAACTTGTAATTTTTCTTTTCGTAATAGTTCAAATTGTGATTCATTTCCAGCACATGACACACTTTATAACTATAAGAGCTTTTACAATCAATGATATAACACAATTAATTTCCTATTGACATATTAATGATACAAGCATAAAATGCCTTATAGTAGAGCTGGATTCGTTATGCTATTACAAGGGTGTTCTATACATTTTTGAAACGCATGCAATTATGTTTGTACAAGATACTTTATGCTACGCACATAATTGCACAGTATATAAAAGCTCGTAGTAATTGATAATTTAATCTTATACAATACCTGTCAAAATAAAAATTATGACAACTTTAAAACAAGCTAGAGAAAGGTTTATTGACAACCTTAGACAAAAAGGTAGAGCAGAGGCTACTGTTATAGCATATTCCAAAGATATCGAGCAACTTGTAGATTTTCTCGCCAACAAAAAAAACAAAACGACTGTTCATGAAATTACAAAGGATGATATTGAAGACTTTTTGTCTTATCTATCTGATAATAACTACACAAAAAAGACAATATCAAGAAAAATAAATGCTATTAAAACTTTTTTTAAGTACTGTCTTGATAATAGCTATGTAGAAAACAATCCAGCACAGTTAATTAAGCATCCAAAATTGGAGCAAACAGCACCTAGAATTTTAACAAAGCTTGAATACAGAGCGTTGCGAGACACAGTCAAAGATGATGTGCGAACACGCGCAATCATAGAAGTTCTATTACAAACTGGGATTCGTGTGTCTGAGCTAGCAAACATGAAGATTTCCCATATAAAATTTGGCGAAAACGGGGAGCAAGGCACTTTAGAAGTACCTGGAACAAATACTATACCGGGTAGAACAATACCCCTTAACAATGCCGTACAAGACGCTCTAAAAGATTATTTAGCAATAAGACCTAAATCTGACTTAGATAATGTCTTTGTAACAAAAACAGGTAAACCATTATTAATAAGAAACATTCGTGCAACATTAACTAGATACTTTAGGCAAATTGGGTTAAATGACGTAACTGTAAACGATTTAAGGCACACATTTGTGGCTGAGCACCTAAAGAGAGGCGCTAGTGTTTTGCTTGTATCAAAAATTGCAGGACATAAGAGACTAACAACTACAGAGAATTATTTGAAATATATAGATAGAAAAGAATCTGGTATCACACAGTTAGAAGAGTTATAAATTTAACGATTTTTCTTGAACTTTAAAAGGCGCCGTAATTGGTGCCTTTTTTGAAAAATGGAAAACCACGATCCATCAAATACTATGCTACAATAAATCTATGACTGGATACATCGATAACATTCAAGACCAAACCTTAAGTAACGATAATTTTAGAAAGGTACTATATACTGGCCCTAAGAGTCAGTTAGTGGTAATGTCTCTCAAACCTGGTGAAGATATAGGCATGGAAGTTCACGAAAATGTAGATCAATTTTTTAGAATTGAGCAAGGAACCGCTAAAGTTATTATTGATGATCGCGAAGAGGTTGTACATGATGATTATGCTGTAGTTGTTCCTGCGGGTAGTAAACATAATGTTATAAATATTGGCGATATAGATTTAAAGTTATATACAATTTATACTCCTCCTGAACATAAAGATGGCACTGTGCACAAGACCAAAGAAGAGGCTATGGCTGACGAGCATGATCATTATGATGTGTAATAACGGTTAACATTAGTATGTAACGTGTGTAAGAGGTACAACTCTGGTCTATAACCATTGATGTCATAAATTATTTAAGTTGTTTAGGTGGAATTCGATTGTATCTGAAGGTTTTAAATTCAAATTTTTGACTTCCCCGGCATTCAATTCTATAACGTATTTTGCCTTTTTAGTTGGAATTATAGATTTGCAAACCGCGCCTACTGTTGTGGCACACGGTTTTGCATTTTCCTTTATATAAACGACCTGTTTTGTATCATCTAGCCAGATAATATCTAAAGGGATCTTTGTGTCTTTCATCCAGAAAGGGTAAATGCCGGGTTTTTCGAAAACAAATAACATGCCTTCGTTTTTAGGTAAAGTTTCTATATACATTAAACCTTGTTGTCTTTTTTTGTTTGTATCTGCAAATTTTAGTTTATACAACTTGCCATTAACCTGAACCGATATTGTATCATAGTCATTTATGTCTAAGATTTCGTTTTTTGATGGTGCTTTTGTTTTATAAAAAATATATATTATTAAAACAATGGCTGATATAAGCAAAATTACCATCGCTATGTATGTAGGCTTGAATTCCACCATAAATTGATTATACAGTTTTAGCTGAGTGTTTTAAGAATGAATTTACTTGTTATGATAAATTGCACTACCTAATCTAAGATTGAAATTGTATTTTTTGACCAGTTTTTCAATCTTTTGATTTAGATTTTTCATATATTCTTTTGATTGAGATTGATAATACTTTTCTAAAGTTTGTTCATTTATATCTTTAGCCTCATTTTTTAGCCTGTTCAGTATATATTTTCTTAAGTTTATGTGTTCTATGTATAAATCTGTTGTGCCTGTGCTTTTAATCTGCTTGAATAAATCATCGAGGTTTTTATCAGATTCAACATAATGCGGTAATAAGGGGCCGACGAATGCATAAGTTTTTATACCTGCTTTGTTGAGTTCTGTTAAAGCTTTTAGCCTTGCTGAAGCATCTGGCGCGTTTTTTTCAAAATATCTTGAGATGTCATCATCTGTAGTCGTTATAGTTAAACCAACTTCTGTATTTTTGATATCTTTCAGAATATTTATATCTCGCGTAACTAATGGAGATTTCGTTAATATGCTTATTTTTTGTGTTGCATTTTGATCTGCAAAAAATTGTAAACACTTTTGGGTGATTTTATATTTTGCTTCTATTGATTGATATGGGTCGGTAACAGATGATAATAATATTTTTAAATTTGGGGAAATCTTAGGCATTTCTTTGACTAGTAGGTCGGGTGCATTTGCTTTTACGTAAACGAAGTTTCCCCAATCTTCAATTTGCTTACCAACATATCTAGACATAAAACTTGCATAACAGTAAATGCACCCGAAAGAACATCCTGTATAAGGGTTTAAAACATAGTCAGCATCAGGTAATTTGCTTTTAATAAGTATCGATTTGGATTGAATTTCTTTTATTTCTAGTTTCACTGAACATATTAAAACAGAATTGTTTATGAATAACAAACTTGATGTTGTTTTAATCTTATTTTAGATGGGAGATCTTATCTAATGAAACTCCACGGGCTAAAACCCGTGGTTTCTTATCGCCAATTACTATTGTTGACCAACTCCAACCACGCACTAAAGTGCGTGGTTTTAAGTTTGGCGATAATAAAAACGATGTTTATAATCGAAAGTGGAAACAAAAAACCTGTACAATTTACCAAATTCTTATGAATTCAGCGAGTTGCATTCACCAAATTTGCGTAAATTTGGTGAATGCAAAATACACAACCAATCTATTTTTCTCTACGACAATTGCATATTTTGTGGTATAATCACACCAATCAAAGGCGATGACCCTGCAAACACAGGCGAGCTGACAGAAGAAATTGCGTTTTGCAAGAGTAGAACCGTTCCGGGTTGCGCCCGTGATAGCGCTATTGCAATGTGTGTTCACTAAGTCGTATTAAGGCATAACTATGGCTTACGTAAGTTTTAAACATTGTATAATAAATAAGTTCTAGCAAAAGTGAACACCTTTTGTTTAGAAAAATCAGGGTGGCACCGCGATTTTTCGCCCCTGTGAATTTATCAAATATTGGTAAATTCACAGGGGCTTTTTTGTTATATGCCGGCTATAACAAGAGCCTTAAGTGTTTAGTTGTATATAATTATAGATTTTAGATTAGCGTTCAACAATTTGCTCGTATTATCTAAAATCTTACAAAAAAATGAAAAGAACAAGAATTCAACAACTACCTCACCATATTGGTGAAAGAGTAAAAATCTCTGGATGGGCAAATACCATAAGAGATCAAGGGGCTATAAAGTTTATCATTGTTCGCGATAATAGCGGTACAGTGCAGGTAGTAGTTGAAAATAATACAAGTGTCGGCAAAATAATCAAAGATTTAACCGTTGAGTCTGTGATAGAAGTTTATGGGGAACTCAAATCTGTCTCTCAAGCTCCAAACGGGTATGAGATTGTAGCAGAACAAATAGATATTTTGTCAAAGGCTTACTCACCATTACCAATAGCAGTAGTAGAAAAGGGTGGCTCTGAACCTGATCAACCAATTCGATTAGATTGGCGTTTTATAGATTTAAGAAAACCAAAGAATCAACTAATCATGCAAATTTGGACAACATTTGAGAAAGCATTTTTTGACTTTTTGGTTGAAAGGGAATTCACAGAAATTCATTCACCAAAACTAATGAGTTCCCCTAGTGAAAGTGGTGCTGAATTATTTGAGATAAAATACTTCGATAGAAAAGCATATTTATCTCAATCGCCACAATTTTATAAGCAAATGGGTATTGCATCTGGGTTTGAGAAAATTTTTGAAATTGGCCCTGTATTTAGAGCTGAACCTTCTTTCACAACAAGGCATGCAACTGAATTTACAGGGTATGACTTAGAAATGGCATATATAAATAGCTATGAGGAATTAATAGATTTTGAAGAAGATTTATTAGTTTACATGTTTTCAAAAGTTAAAGAAAAGTATGGTCAAGAAATAAAAGATCTGTTTGAGATAAACGTGAGAATTCCAAATAAACCGTTTACAAGAATTAAATTTGAAAAAGCAAAGGCGATTTTAAATGAATTGGGTGTTGAAAGTAAAGACAAATACGATATGTCACCAGAAAAGGAACGGGCAATCGGTGCATATGTTAAAGAAAAATATGATTGTGATTTTGTGGCAATTACAGAATACCCGATCGAAGGGCGGCCGTTTTATCATATGAGATTAGAAGATGGCTCAAAATTCACAAGAAGTTACGACCTGTTTTATAAGGGAATAGAGATAACAACATCGGCTCAAAGAGAGCATAGATACGATGTGTTAGTAAAGCAAGCTAAAGAAAAGGGTATGAACTTAGATTCTTTAGAATATTACCTGAACTTCTTTAAATATGGTTGCCCGCCTCATGGTGGTATGGGTTTAGGTCCTGCAAGAATAGTTATGAAGATGTTAAACCAACCAAACATAAGGGAAGTAACCTTCTTGCACAGAGGGGTTAACAGGTTGAAGCCGTAAGTATATCAAATGGTGGGCGAGCCTGGACTCGAACCAGGAACCTCCAAGGTATAAGCTTGGTGCTCTAGCCAGTTGAGCTACTCGCCCGAAGGTGAGTGCGCTTTTATTAGGTCGCATTTGAGCGATCTAAACAAAGAACTAACCTTTTGGGTTAGTTTTGCGCCTGTGCTTGAAGGTTTCTTCTCAACTGCACCAAGCATTGTTATTGTACGTTATTTTTACATTTTTTGAAAGTGAGAATTTTTGTGGTGGCGTTAAATCTAACTGGCTAGATTGATTATTCTTTTGATTGTATTATTTTTGTTTTTTCGCCTTTTTGTAACACTACGAAATCTTTTGATTGTATGCTTTGTAATATTTTGTCTAATCCTTCGTATTTTATTTGTGGTGCCACATAATTTATTAATGCCTTATACGTATCGGTGGCTTGTTTAAACACAAAGACTTGCCCTATTATTGGTAATTCTTCTTTTGCATTTACATACAATATATTGTCAGATAAGTTGGGTAAGTTTCCTTCGGTTGATTCTTTCATTTGATCTAAGAATTCCTTTGAGTTAGAAAATATTAAATAATATCTTTTGGAATTCTCTGCTTTTTCTTCTTCTTTTGCGCTATTCGTGGCATTTTTATCTGAATCTGTTTTGTTTTCAGCCATGTTGTTTGTATCTGTGTCATTGTCTGTGTTTTGGTCTTCAGTATTGCTTTCTTTTTGTTCGTTGTTTTCTTGATTTTTATCTTTAGCAGTTGTATCTGCGCTATTTGACTCATCAGTTCCTTTTTCATCAGCTTGCCCGTTTAATTCTTTCTGTAGTTGTTCAAAATCTACGTCTTCTAAACCTTTTGCTTTATTTTCTGACACTTCTACGATTTCCACATAATAATCTTTATACTTAAAATCTTCTTTGTCACGATCTTTGTTAAATTGGTCTGCACGTTTTTTTACAAAATCAATATCTTTAATTTCTGCAACATAACCCCAAGTTTTCAAATCATTATTGGGAAATAATAGTGCATAACCATCTGATAGATATACTTTTAAGTCATCGTCTGTGAATGTGTAATCTTTTTGCAAATTGTCTAACAAATCAGATTTAACATATGTATTAAAAAGATTTCTTAGGTCAAACATTTGTAAACTCATTTTTAGGTTGTCCGGCGCAAAAGCTAATAGGTTGCCTTTCTCAAAATTACCTTCATTTAGTGGAAGTTTTAGGTCTAGTGTTTTTTCAGAACTATTTAGTGTTGTTATTGGTATTTGTGGCCCAGATGATGTCTGTTGTGCCTCTATTGCTTGGCGATCTTCTGCTGAGAGTACCATTGGTATAACGTAATCGGGTGTGATGTAATAAAATTTGTAGTAGGCGAATGCTGCAATGATAAATAAAACTAATGCTAAAACGATGGGAGTTAACTTTTTTGCTTTTGTGGCATGGTGTTCTACCTTGGGTTGAAAATTATCAGGTATAAGTTCTTCAAAGAGTGATGTAACTTGCTGAGTAGTAGTTTTTTTGTTTTCATTCGTTGGTTTTTCATCTTTTTTATTTTGTTGCCCGACTTCTGATTTAGATTGTTTGTTATTGTCATCTGCAGATTGGTCTTGTGTCTTTGGGTCAGGTTTACCCTGATCTTTAGATCTGCTTTGTAGTCTTGGCTTCATTTTATCTTGATCTTTTGATTTGTTTTGGAATTCTGATTCGGTTTTACCTTGATCCTTAGATTCGGTTTTAGTTTCATCTTGCGCTTGGTCTTTAACTTTTTTGTCATAAGATTCGGCTTTTTCTTTTTGTCTTTTTATTGCATCATTTTCTACATTCTTCATACCTTTTGCTGCCCCACTGTGTTGATCTGTACCTGTACCGCCACCTTTTTCTGAATGTTCTTCTGGCTTTGTCTGTCTGTTTTTTTCTGGCTGTTTTTCTGAATTCACTTGTTCTTTTATATCAATTTGATCTGTGGGTTTTTTAAGAGTTTTATTATGTGTATCTTCGTTGTGATCCGCAGTTTGTCCCAATGAAAGAGCTTCTTCTATACTATTTTCTTTTGTGGCATCGATTATTGTCTTGTTTAATATAGCAGGGTCAACTATATCACTAAAGTCAGCACCATCTACTACATTTTTCGTTTTTAAATTTGGGGTTTTTTCTTGATGCTTGACTGTCTTTTCTTGTCTCGATAAAGATTTATCTAGTACATAACCACAATGTGGACATACCTTTTCGTCTTTTATTAAACCTTTGCAATTCGGGCATAAACTTTGGTTTTGCATATAGTATAGTTTAGCAGATATGTTGGGTTGATACCATAATAGAGGGAGCCACAAGAAACTTGCGACTCCCTCTAAGATCTTTACTATGGTGTTGAATACCCCCATCTTTCAGATGGGATGAATGAATAGGTAATCGTTAGATTTCGTGCAACGCAGGCATGGAAAGCTCCTGACGTCGAAAGAGCTTTATCTATACGAATGCTTTGGTTTGCTATTTCTGTTGTTTCGATTGTTTCCTTTATAATTATCCCTAGAATCACCTTTTGAATAATATGGTCTTTTACCTTGATTTTGACCACCTCTATTATTCTGTTCTTCAGTACAATCTTCTAAAGCCTTTTTGGATACCGAGATTTTGCCACCATCCATTGAGTTAATCTTTACTTTTACTTTGTCTCCAATTTTTAGTTCTTTGTTCATATCACCTGTATAACCACATGAGTATTCAGAAACATGCAATAAACCTAGCTGGCCCGGTAAGATTTCCACAAAAGCACCATAATCTTCTACTCTTGTTACTGTACCTTCATAAATCTCACCAACCTCTGGAACTTTCAACATATCTTCTATATATTTTTTAGCCTTTGCTATGTTCTCAGCATTTGAAGAAGATATTACTACCACGCCATGATCATCTTCTTCTTGTATGTCTACATCAACTTCAAAGATTTTCATTATTTCTTTTATTACTGCGCCCCCTGAACCAATTACTTGACCGATTTGGTCTTTTTGAATTTTTACAAATTCGAGTTTTGGTGCATACTCACTTAATTCACCTCGCGGAGAACTTATTGCGTTATTCATTACTTCTAGAACTTTCATTCTCGCCTCACGCGATTTTTCGAATAACTTATCTAGAAGTTCTACTGGTATGCCCTTTAATTTTAGTTCCATTTGTATTGCTGTCATACCCTTTTCTGTACCAGTCATTTTGAAATCCATGTAACCTGCAAAATCTTCCATACCTACTATGTCGGTTAACAGTTTGTAATCTTCTAAATCGTGATCTTCGTATGGATCTTTTACAAATAAACCAACACCTATACCACCAACATGTGATTTTATAGGAACCCCAGCATCCATTAATGCTAGTGATGATCCGCATGTAGCCGCCATTGAAGTTGATCCATTAGAAGATAAAACTTCACTCACGAGTCTGATTACGTATTTGAACTCGTCTTCGTTTGGTAAAACTGGTAATAACGCTTTTTCTGCAAGCATTCCATGACCGATCGCACGTCTGTTTGCACCACCTACACGACCTACTTCACCTGTAGAATATGGTGGAAAATTGTAATGGTGCATATAATATTTTGTTTCTTCTTCTTGCATTCCTTGAATTAGTAATGATTGTGATGGGGAAGCAAGTGTCGCTATTGTTAGCGCTTGGGTTAAGCCTCTGTTAAAGAGCCCTGAACCATGTACTCTTGGTAAAACCCCAACTTCAGCTGATAGTTCACGTATTTCGTTGAATTCCCTATCATCTAATCTTTTACCTTTATTTAGAACCAAATCTCGCACCCATTCTTTTTGTACTTCACCAATAAGCGCCTTTATTTGACCAACTTCGTATTTATCTTTAAATTGGTCTTCTAAACTTGAAACTAATTCTGCAATTTTTACATCGTATTCTGGATCTTTGTAGGTAATGCCTTCACTAGACAATTTTTCAAAGAGTTCCCATGCATGCTCTTTCATTTCGTTTATTGCATCTTTGTTTAACCAAGATGGCGTGTATTCTGCGGTCTTAACATCTGATTCAGAAATAAATTCGTTTACCAAGTCAAAATACTCTTTTGATGCTTCAGCGCCAAATTTAATTGCGTTTACAACTTCTTGCTCTGGTATTTCATGACCTTCTGCTTCAATGGCTTGAACTTTTTTGCCATTTTTTAGGTATGAGGAAATCATATCTAGTTCTGCATTGTCGTCTGCAAATTCTAATGTTGCTTTAATCTCGCCATTAACTTTTTGAACCCTTAATGGAATTAATGGCCCATTAAATGGAATTCCAGCTGTGGAAAGTGCAATTGTTGCGGCTAAAAACCCAACTACCGCAGAATCGTTTTTATCGTCTAGTGAAAGTACTGTAACGATGAGCTGAGTGTCATCCATAAAGTCTTTTGGAAAAAGTGGTCTTATGGCATGATCTATTAGACGCCCGCTTACGATAGCAGCATCATTGGGGCGACCCTCGCGCCGTGTAAATCGTGAACCGCCTATTATTCCACCTGCATAAAATCTTTCTTCATAATCTACTCTTAGAGGAAAGAAGTCTGTCATCTCTGAAGATGGTTTTGATACTACAGTTGCCAAAACCGACGTTTCGCCAACTGTTAATAAAACTGCCGAATTAGCTTGTGGCGCTAATTTGCCAGTTTCAATGGTTATTTCAGTATTGTTAATTACTTTTTTAACAATTACTTGTTTTTTTGTATTTTTCATATTTTGTTTTGTGTGTAAATCTGAAAATTTTTGTTATGAATGGGTTAATTCGTAATCGAGTATATTGTAAGTTTTTGTTTCTATTTTGTTAATTTTGAAACAACTTGCGATATATTCAACTACGAATGAATCACCCTGTACCTTAATTTTCTAGATTTGCTTAATTAAATTTAAACTAAAAATACCTAATTTAATTGAGATAATTTCACGAAAGTCTAAATGCTTAACTAAAGTTGCGCAATACTATTTTTGCTTAATACCTAGTTTTTTTGTAACAGCTTTATAAGATTCTGGTCTAGTTCTTTTAAGATATGCGAGTAATCTTCTTCTCTTGTTTACCATTTGAAGAAGCCCGCGTCTTGAGTGAGAATCTTTTTTGTGAACTTTTAAGTGCGCACTTAATTCTTCTATACTTTCTGTTAATAAAGCAATTTGAACCTCTGGTGAGCCTGTGTCATGTGAATCTCTTTGAAACTCTTTTATTATTTGTTGTTTTTTTTCTTTTGGTATTGCCATAGTACGATAGGTATTCTAACAATAGGTCGTGAATAAATCAATGATGTGTTGTGCGGTAAATATTCAGAAACATACGTTAGCCAACATTAAGTCTAGAAACGTAAAACTCATTTGCTTAATGCGTATAACAAAATTTTACTAATTTCTCGTTTTGGTGTATATTTCCATTCGCCAAATTTTGCAAGTAATAGCGATGAATACGAATCAGCTTCTGGTAAGATTATATTGATTTTGCCGTATAAAGCATTATCATTTGACAAATCAATGTTTATCACATCTGCCTTTTCTACTTCTTCTTTCTTTATAGATACCGATTGTTCTAATTTTTCTAGTGACTGAATTCCCAATGTTATATATAAATCATAAGAACCACCTTTTACTTCATATTTTATCTTATCATCTGGCACAAAGTTTGCGTTGATTGGTTTGATATCTAAAACAAGGTTACTATCATCATCTTTATAGTAATCTATAGTCTGTATTTCTGTTCCTGCGTAATTTATTTTAACCTGCAACGCTCTTTCTTCTACATCGGTTAGATACTCTCTTGTTGTGGGGAAGTCTTCTGGTATTTCTTGTGACGCTGACGCAGTTTTACTTGCATATATCACAACCGCATTCTTATTATATTGATGATCTATATATTCTGACAATGCAATTGATGCTGCTAAAATGTCAACGCCTACTGGCGCTGCTATTATAGCAATTTTGTTTGCTTTTTTTATTATCTCATCTATATGTTCTTTTCTATCCACGTTCATTGTTGATGTTTTTGTTGCAGGAATGTTTGAGTTTTGCCTTAAGTTACAAACGCTTGTCTAACTCGAAATGAATACTTATTTAAATTAATTAGCTATACCACAATTCTAGATTTTTTTATCACTTGTATTATACATAATGTCGAGCAAAAAGCAACCTATAGATTGTGCGAGGCGGTTGTTGTGTAACCCGTGGCATACATTTTTCCACTGCTATATAAGAATATAGTATTATTTCGTATCTTTGCCTTTAATAGTAATGGCGAACTTTTCTAATACAGATTTCTTAATTGAAGTGAGTGCATTTTGCTGAAACGAATGCATTTTGTTGAAATGGAAGCTATTCGTTGCTACTATTTAGTTAACCATGCCATTTGACGCAAGCTTGTTTAACAAAAACACATCTAAAGATAAAAATAAAGATACTCACGCTATTTTACGAGAAGACGGTACTGAATATATAGAAATAAAGGGTGAACAAAAACAGAAACAGAAGAAACCAAAAGGATTGATTTTAGGAACAATAGCTTTTTTTACAGTTGTTATAATAAGTATATTAAGTTTCATGGGATTCATTGGTATAAAGACTTTTTCAAATCCTACACAACAATTGGTTTTTGCAAATGATCAAAAGTTAGAAAGAAATGCAAAGGATATTTTGTTTGCGATAGAAAGTTATTATAATGAATACAAACAACTACCTTGGGATGTAACGTATAAATATGATTCCCCACAAACTGTCAATCAGGAACCAAGGTCTATAATTGAATATAAATGGGTAAACGAATTAACTGGTTCAGAAAAGCTACGAAATCCTGAGTTTTTAGAGCTAAATAAATTATATATTTGGGCAAGTGAACCAATGGTTGTGAATAATTTAAAAATTTGTTTTAAACCAGAGTCAGAAGAGTATAAAAGTAAAGCAAATGCTAATAACAACGGAAATTCTGTTCAGTCAGGTGGCACTTTTTATTGTGTAAGTGCGAACGAATAATCACAAAACTTCTATAATGTCGTCTAGTTGAATATCGTCTATTTGAGGTTTAAGTAAAATTCCAACTTCTTCTCCTTTTGTGGCTTTTTCAACTTCTTTTGGTCCAATGTGCAAACTTCTTATTTTTGAAGCATGTACTGGCACATCCATATTTTCATCTCTATAAATACCTATACGGTCACGTACTTTGAAACTTCCGGCTTCGACTAAAACACCAATAACTAGCATTTGCGATTTTGGTAATGTAAATTTTTCTATCACTAAACCACGCCCTCGTATCTTAGATTCTTCGATTTCCAAAACACCTTCTAAAGCTTCTTCAATTTCTTCGAGCAAATGATAAATTATAGTATGTTCTCTAATAAGTACTTTTTTGCTTAAAGCTAATTCTTTCATTGATTTTGATGCTTTTACGTTAAAAGCAAAAATAATCGCTTTTGATGATTGCGCAAGCAAAACATCTGATTCTTTAATATCACCCGTACCTGCAAACACGACTTTTGGCATAGCATCTTCTACATTTATTTTCTTTATTGACGATATAAGAGCTTCTTGTGTTCCTGTAGTGTCAGCTCTTATTATTATATTTAAAACTTTTTTTGTTTCAGGGGAATTTTCAGTTTGTTCTTGTATCTTCTCGGCTTGATCTGATTGTTTCTTTAGTTTTTCTAAATCAACCTCTGATTTCCTCATAATAATATCACCAACATGTGGCATTTCTGAAAACCCTAGTATCTCTACGGCATCACCTGGAATTGCTTCTTTTAATGACTTACCAAATGAATCTGTTATTGATTTTATTCGTGCTTCTTGATTTTCTGTTACTATGTCATCTCTAACACGAAGAGTACCATTTTTTACTATAGCGTTAGCCAAAATACCTTTTTTGGAATTCTTTATGGATTCAATTATAAGTGCTTCTAATTTGCCGTTTGCATCTGCTTCTAACATTTCTTTATTCATTTCTGCTGTTAGATTGATGACGTCTAGTAACTCGTCTATACCCTTTTTAGTTAATGCAGAAACTTCAACAGTAACTATATCTCCACCGTAACCCTCAACTAAAATGTCGTTTTCTGATAATTGCCTTTTGACTTTGTTTACATCTGCATTTGCCAGGTCTATTTTGTTTATTGCTACAATAATAGGAACATTAGCCACTTTTGCGTGCATAATTGCTTCTTTAGTTTGGGGCATTACGCCGTCGTCTGCAGCCACAACCAATATAACAATGTCTGCTGCTTTGCCGCCACGAGCACGCATTTCAGTAAATGCTTCGTGTCCTGGTGTATCTATAAATGTAATCTTTTGACCGTCTTTTTCTACTGTATAGGCTGCTGTATGTTGCGTAATGCCCCCAGCTTCTTTTGCCGTAAGTTGAGTTTCTCTTATCGCATCAAGTAGGGAAGTCTTACCATGATCAACATGTCCCATTAAGGTAACTATTGGTGGCCTGTACATTTTTGTCTCTTTTTTTGTTGTTTTTTGTTTCTTTTTTGGCATAAATTATTTTTTCTTTTTAGAAATCTTCTCTTTGGAATCTTTCTTTTTGGAATCTTTTGCATTCTCGTTTTCTATGTCTTCTGCTTTTTCTGCTATCTCTTCTACTGTTTTAGCTTCTTCTTCTTTTATTTCTGCTTTTGCTAACTCTTTGGCTTCTTTTTCACGTGCTTTTTCTTTTATTTCCTTCGCTTTTTCTTCATCTTCTGTTTCTACGATAGCTTTTTCTGCCTCTTCTTCTATCTTTTCTGCTTTTTCTTCAGCCTCTGTAGCTTCTTCTAAAAGCTCCTCTTCTACCTCATCGGCAACATCTCTGACTTCCCTCGCATCATCGGCCTTAGCTAAAACTTCTTCTGCAACTTCTTCTAACTTCTTTTCATAATCTTCACTCTCTGCTTTCTTGTCACTGTTTTTCTTCACAACCAATGTTTTTGTTGGAATATCCATATGTTCCATATCTTCTTCTGTAGTATCTGGCGTAATATCAACAACTTCACTACCATCTATACTTATTCTATAACCAGTTAATTTTGCGGCTAATCTAGCATTTTGACCTTTATTTCCAATTGCGAGTGACAATTGATCTTCAGCAACCTTAACTAATGCGCTTTTTTCATCTGTATCAATAACAACGTCTATAACATGTGCAGGCGCGAGAGCTGCAGCAATAAACCTATCTGGTGAACTGCTATAATTTATGATATCTATCTTTTCACCATTTAATTCATCGGTTACCGCTTGAACTCTAACTCCCTTTTGCCCTATGCATGCGCCCGACGGATCAATTTTTGAATCAGTTGAGGAAACTGCCACCTTTGTTCTTTCACCAGCTTCTCTTGCTATACTTTCAATTTTTACAATTTCCTTTGTTATTTCTGGAACTTCTTGTTCAAAAAGTTTTTCTATAAATAGTGGGTCTCTTCTTGAAAGAATAATAGTTGACGACCCAGATTTTTCGTCTGTTACAACATCTTTTATTAAAACTTTATATTTTTGATTTACCAAATATCTTTCACGTGGAATTTGTTCGGATATCGGTAAAATACCATGGGTTTTACCAAGGTCCATAACGACTGTATCATTGTCTATTCTAAAAATAAAACCCTGCGTTAATGTACCAATTTTTTCTTTATATTCTTCGGCAATCGCATTCTTTTCAGCTTCTCTTATCTTTTGAAGTATTACTTGTTTTGCCGTTTGAGATGCAATTCTACCAAAACCTGCAGGTGTAACATCTTTACCATCAAGCATTATTTTGATTTCCCCTGTATCAGGATCTATATCAGCCTTTAATCTACCTTCTAGATCTTCATCATCGGAAATCTCTGGGTGATCTTTTTTATAAGCTGCAACAAGAGCCTCTTTTAAGGTATTAATAACATCTTCTGGATCTATGTTTCTTTCGCTAGCCACTTGATTAAGAGCGGCTGTAAATTCTGTTATTGACATATTTCTGTTGAATTACGTATGTTTTACATTGCTTCTTTACTGCAACAGGCTATAGAAACAACGAACATCGTTATTCAAAAAACAAGGTGAGACAGAGCTCACCGAAGTACAAATTATTACACTAATTTAAGACTAAACTTGGATTAAGTATAGCAAATTTCAATTGGAAGTCAAAAGAATATGCGGCCTTATGTTAGTTCGTCATTTCTAAATTCCATTTCTATCAAATTCATAAATACTGTTTTGAAAAGTTTTGACCCTGTTTCAAATTCAACTTCTTTTTCGATAGGAACATTATTCATCTTACAGTTTTTGATAAATTCATCATAATTATCAACAACAAATGCTACATGTTCTATTCCTAGTCTTAATTTGGGTAAATAAGCATCTGGTTTTGGCTCGAAGATTTCTATTTTGGGAATTTCAAAACCTTGTACTTGAATTATTGGTTTAAATTCATAAAGTCGGTTTCTACGATTGTGTATTGTTGTATCTTTTATAATGTTTGAATACTTTAACAATGCTTCATGGCAAGCGTCAAAATCTTCTTTCGAATAGGTCTGAAATCCTAAATGATCAACTTTGAAGTCACCATTATATAAATCGATTTGGAATTTATTGGCATTCATTTTTACCAATTCTAAATATGTTTTTAGAAATTCTTCTAGTTCTTCTTTAGTATTGAT
>JALWZX010000049.1 GCA_027002375.1 candidate division WWE3 bacterium
ACATTTGAAACAAAAGTTGAACGCACATAGAGGATTAACAAGAAAAAGAGTAGTAGGTTTTGTAAGTTGGTACTGGTTTTTGAAGTCTAAAGTCAAGTGATTTACCAACACTTTTTTCCATTAAGCCATTTTAGACATTATTATCGCTAAATTTGAAACAGGTGGTTTGAGTGCGTAGTTAATCATATAATAACTAGTGACAAGAAACCACTGCTTTACCCGTGATTTTTCTTTAATCAAACCTTATAAAACACATTAGGCAACAAGTTATGCTTATTGATTTATATGCAGAATTCAATATAATTCCAAATATGAAGTTTCCAGTATACAAAACAAAAAACCAAAAAATAACAAAAAGTTTTAATTTAAATACCCCAATCGGAAGAAAAGAGTATTTTGAAACAAAAGCTGGAAAGGAAATAGAAGATATAAAAAATTATATAGACCAAGGGCATACATTTCTAGCATTCTTTCTGGCAAAAAAGAGTGCTGGTAAAGGAACTTTTTCAAATTTATTTTCTGAGGTAATTGGTGAAAACAGAATTGCCCAAATTGGAATAGGTCATATAATTAAAAATCTTCATAAAGACATAGAATCCAACCCAAGTGCTAGAACAGAAATTGTTGAATACCTGAACAAACATTACAGAGGCTTTGTATCACCCGAAAAAGCATTAGATTCTGTGTTAGATAGATCAACAGAAAAGATAACGATTCCTTCTGAACTTATAATAACATTAATAAAACGAGAGATCGCAAAACATCCAAATAAGGGCCTATTAATAGATGGATTTCCACGTACTCATGATCAGGTATCGTACTCACTATTTTTTAGAGAAATTATGCATGTAGACAGTGATGCTGATTTTTTTATATTGCTTGATGTATGTGAAAGTATCATTGATGAGCGAATAAAATATAGAGTTGAATGTCCTATTTGCAAAGCCCCTAGAAATACTAAATTGTACCCTACCCAATTCATAGAATATGACAAAGAAAAATCTAAATTCGTATTATTATGCGATAACCCAACGTGCGAAGGTTACGGAAAACAAGTATTACAACCAAAAGAAGGTGATGAACTTGGTATTGAAGCAATTAGAGCGAGACTTGAAACTGATCAAGAATTAATAGAAAAAGCGTATTTATTGCACGGTGTACCCAAAGTTATGATAAGTAACAATATACCTCTATCAGAAAAAGATAAATTCGATGATTATGAAATAACACCAGAATATACGTATGAGTACGATGAAAAGACGTCAAAAATCACAACCATAGAAAGCCCATGGATTATAAAAGATGATGATGGAATTGATAGTTTTAGCCTACAAGCTCCTGCAGGTGTATTAATTATGATAAAACAAATTCACACCATATTATTTGGTAAAGAGTAAGGCTTTTGTTGCATAATGAAATACCACAGGCTTAAGCTCGTGATTTCTTATCGCTATTTATTATATGGTTAACTTCAACCATGCATTTTATAGTGCGTGATTTTGAGTTTAACAATGAATAAAGTACCATACGCTAATATGCATTTTTGCCAAAATACAGTGTAAAATGTGAATTCACTGTAATAACAGAAAAAGATAGATTCAGTTTTAATTCAATTCGATTTTCTTTACGTAAAAATCACCATCTTCGTATATCGTCAATATTGCAAAACTTGGATACTCCAAATTTCGCTCTGCATTTGTTGCACCTACTATGTAAAAATATAGATCTTTGCCAGAGGAATCTTTAAATTCAGTAAATCTATGTTGATCTCCGGCAAACACAGCCTTAACATTAGAATTTCTTATCATGTCTAATAGTTTTACCCTCTGCTTTTCTACATTTTCATCATATTGTCCCATTCCCTTATGACCCAATAGTAAGGAATCGTCGAATTCAATTGGGTTGTGTAGAAACACAAAATCGGCATTTGGCAAATTTTCTTCTATAAATTTCCATTGATCATCATCAATACCGTAAAACTCGTCTGCATTATCGATAATTAAGAAGCCGTTGTCATTTTTACTAATAAATCTATAACCATCACCAAATACCTTTTGAAAACCATTTACAGATTGATATTTACCATATAGATATGCCCACAAATCTCTATCGCCTGGTGTAGCATAATACTCTAGACCACTCTGATCAAAAACCAACTTCATATTATCTAGATCCTCTAAAACACCCAATTGTGACAAATCACCTAAGTGAATAACCATATCAGCATCATGCTCTTTGGCCGTTTCTAAAGCGTCGTATAGATTTCTAATATCATTCTCTGTATCAGAAATCAGTGCGATTTTTAACCGAACATTTTTACTTTTGGGAAATAAATGTGTATTCTGAGACGATTTGTTTGCACCGTCTACCCTAACAATATCATGATTCAACAAGTTACTAATCGATTCCCCCCGAACAAAGAATATTATTGCCAATAAAATTAATAATATGATTAATAAACAGCCTATTGAAAAGAGGGCAGTTAAACAACTCTTTATTGATAAATTTTTCATATCAAAATTAGTTTAACATATAAACTACAGGTGAACTATATTTCAATTAACTACAATTTAATATAATTAGAAAGTTATTTTATTTGGGCATACCGACAGCCTATGACTCGGTAACCCGCATTTACCTCGTTAAAGCATGTTTCGGATACGCTGAAACAACTATGTATAATTGCTTACACAATCAGATTCAAGTTGTGAAAAATAAATTATCGCCAATTATTATATGGTTACTCCAACCACGCACCGAAGTATATGGTTTTAAGTTTGGCGATAATAAGGCTTTATCATCTAAAATGCAAAACTTTATTTGCATTGCGTTACATGAAATATAACAGTCCACCAGCCACTAAAGTGTGAAACACAATGACACTGAACTAGCATTGTGGTTTGTACAGTGCCGATCGTTCAAATTATCTGATAATAGTAGAATTATTGCATGGCGGGAGATTATCTGTACTCAATCTGTACATCTTTATTACCCAACGATCTCACATGGATCGTGCCTTTACCACACGTACAGTAAATTTGTACACCCTTCTCCTTATATTTCTCTAATGTCACCACATGAGGATGACCATATTTGTTGTTAATAGAAGCAAATATTACTGCGTAATATGGCATAACTCTATCTAGAAAGACAGTATTAAGGGCATCTTTTGAGCCTTGGTGTGGTACTTTTAATATTAAAAATTTAGAATAAGGAATAAAATCTTGATATGTAGCTTCTAGATCGCCTGTAAGAAGTAATAGGTTAATGATATTAGACTTACTAAGACTGTTAGTACAAACTCTATTATTGTAGTCAAAATTTACATGTCCTGTATTGTTTTTTACCCTAACTGCTGTGACTAACGAGTAATTGTTCAAATTTTTCCGATCACTCAGCCTGATATTTTCCCTTAAAACATACGCATTTTCTAAGACAACATATTTCCCATCAAATACCCTGTCTCTAACCACCTTTTGCCACTTTGTATCCATGTATATTACACTTTTACTGCAACTAGAATGCGTATTATATTCGTAAGACGTTTTACCTGTAGAAGTCGATTTTATATGACTGTTTCGATTAACATTATCATTTACACAATTGCTTAAATGTATTTTTTTTCTTTCATCGTAAATGTAAACATTTCTAGGTTTATTGTGAAAATCTCTAAATATTTTTGCAAAATCGGTGTCGATATCGGTTTTTCTGTAATACAGCTCGTTAACACTATAGTTTTTAAGTAAATAAACTAACCCTTCTGTATGATCTTCATGTGTATGCGAAATAATAATTAAATCTATATTATTAACCCAAAACGGTAATACTTCTGACAATTTATATTGTATACTTTCGTCTGGACCAGCATCAACAAGTATTAACTTTCTGTCCGGTGTTTTTACTAGCGTGGAGTCACCTTGTCCTATGTCTAAAAAGTATATATGGCAGTGGCTGTCATAGTAATTAATGGAGTTAATAAAAAGATCTGTTTTACTAATCTCAAATAAGAGTAAAATAACAGTAGCTAAAACCACGAAGAAGACAGATGATGTTCGCGTGACATTTTGTATTGCTCGTTTAACTTTAGAACCCGTGTGGTTGATATCAGGTTTATGAATAAAACCCTTATAAAACTTGTGGGTTTGATTGTGATTATAGGTGTGATTGTCTCTATATTTCATTGCTAATATTTATAAACTTGAAGATCACTACATAAATCAATGCAATTACTAGATATATTGTCACTACTTGTATCTGTTTTACTTTAAATTCAAAGACAAATGTGTCATTTTTAGAAACCGCCTCAACCACGGTGTTAACATATAAAATTAGCATATACAAAAAATATTGGGTAACAAGCTTAATTATTCCAAAGGAAAAAATGAAAACCACACTTAATATAGTTATATAGGGAACTACCCACCCTACTAGCAAATTACTTATAATTCCATTTAAGTTTATTATACCGAAATAATAAGAAATAACTGGAAATATTAGTAGTTGTATATTAAACAGCACAAAAACCTCTGACTTTATGTATTTAAGTATATTTTTATACAATTTCGATGAATATGAAGTACTACTTTTGGCCAACATATCATTACTTCTTAACCTATACTGCAACTTAAATAGTTTAATTAAATTAATCATATTCACTGATAATATTATCGCAATAGTAGCAACAAATGATAATTGAAAACTGATGTCAAAAAGAAAATTTGGCCATATAAGAACCATTAAAATACCTGCAATAAATAACAAATAGGCAGACTGACTAGGTCTTCCAGTTATTCTCGAAAATGCTCCAATTGCACCAACCACTACTGCACGTAAAACTGGTGGATTAACCCCTACTATTCCGACAAATAACAACAAAAAGACAATTAATACTACTATATAAAACCTTATCGACCACTTTGCAAATAATATAAAAAGTATTTGCAAAAGTAGAGACACATTATACCCAGATACAACCAATATGTGAATTAAACCAGAAAATTTTAGTTTATCAGTAAACTCGTCGTTTAAACCATCAGTATATCCGATTGTCATTCCTAATACGTAAGATGCGAATGGTTCTTTAAAATTAGTTTGCACCTTATTTATTATTGAATTTCTAATATCATATATAATATTTAAAGCATAATTAGAACGTTCAGGATATATCGTAATATGCGGGTAATAAACAAATAAAAACCTACTTCTTTTCCCGCAAGGTTCTCCTGTGTACAAAAGCAAATCCTTATTTTTCCCGTTAACTAATGAGCCAATACCAACGATTTTTCCGTTCGAAATATTATACTTTTTTTTGTTAATTTTAATCTTTCCAGATTCTAGTTTTACATAATCACCTGTCTTATATATTGTACTTCTAGTCGTTATTATTTTATAACGATTCAGTTCTATCACTTGCCTATTGCCAGTAACTTCTGGAAACTTATGTATAATTCCTTCTAGTCTAAGATTGTCTTTTATTTCAGCCTGCCCATTAGTGGTAATTTTAACAAGGCTTGAATAATTGTTTGATATGAAATTTAATTGATACCCATCACAATATGAGTATATTCTAATTGAAAGTAATATGACGATAACTAACCATATTGAAAATAGAATGATTTTATATAATGAAGCATTCATACATTGACATTGAATACTTCAAGGCTTTGATCAAAACACTGCCAATTAGTGACAGTCAACACGACTGCTACGCATTAAGTAAGCTCGTCTACCTGACAACAACACTAATCAATCTATCTTTTACGTAAATCACTTTAACAACATCTTTGCCAACAATTAAATCTTGCACTTCTTTAAGGGCTAAACTTTTAAGATCTTCTTCTTCAATATCTACTGGTATATTTTTCAAAACCCTTTTTACCTTTCCATTTATTTGCACTGGTATTGACATAAAGTTCTCAGCTATCAAAGACTTGTCGTATTCTGGCCAACATTGTACATGAATACTAATAAATTCTGTTGACACATTTTCTGTCGTATCGGTAACATTATTGTTACCATCATCTAACACGTCATTCGAAGTTAATGACTTTGATGAATCCGAAGTATCTGATGAATTTAACGAATTAGGTGAATCCAATGAGCTAGATAATTTCGCTGAATTTAACGAACTTGACGACACTAATTCATTAGATTGCAGCACTTTTTCTGACGCATCCTTCTGTTTTACGTTTCTTCTAGATAGACAGTCTTTTTCCACTACATCATAATTACCAGCTTCAACAACAATCTCTTGATAAATTTCTTCTGTTATAAATGGCGCAAATGGTGCTAATAACTTCAAAAACTTAACAGAATCTACCAATGTCAAACTCTCACTCTTTTCATTCCAAACATTAACAAGTTCCATTAATTTGGAAATAGCGGTATTATACTTAAAGTTTTCTATATCTTCTGATACACCTTTAATAGTTTTGTGCAGTTTTTTTAACACTTTTTCGCTAGATTTATCAGATTGCGATTTGGCGGAATCATGCATTAAATTCCACACCCTATCTAAAAATTTAGTGATACCAGAAATACCGTCATCATTAAAATCACCTGCGCTTTCTAATGGTCCTAAAAACATTAAATACATTCTTAATGCATCAGCGCCTATTTCATTCATATAATCATCTGGGATCACAATGTTTCCTAAACTTTTACTCATCTTTTTACCACCCATTGTAATGTGACCATGAGCGACAAAACGCTCAAACGGCTCGTCAAAATCAATAAGACCGATTTCCTCAAAAGCCATAGTAATAAACCTTGTATACATCAAGTGCAACACAGCGTGTTCTGGCCCACCTAAATACAACGTAACAGGCAACCACTTCTTAAAAGCCTCACTATTTGGCTCGGAATCATCAGACTTCTCTAAACTCGGTGTTGCAAACGGCACATCTTCACGATTAACAAACGGATACCTAAAGAAATACCAAGCACTATCTAAAAAATTATCAAAAGTATCGGTTTCACGTTTTGCGGGCGCGCCACATTTTGGGCAAGTAGTGTTAACAAACTCTGGTATATTAGCTAAAGGCCCTTTACCATCGCCTGACGGCTTCCATTCATCTACAAATGGCAGCTCTACGGGTAAATCTTCTTCTGGCACAGGCACAGTTCCACATTTATCACAATAAACAACAGGTATAGGCGCGCCCCAATATCTCTGACGGCTAATAGACCAATCTCTCAACCTAAATGTAACAACTCTCTTGCCCCACCCTTTTTCTTCTAAATAATCTTTCATCTTTTCTATAGCATCTTGAATGTTCATGCCATTTAGAAAACCAGAATTAATCATAACACCTTCATCTTCTTGCACTTGTGATATATCAGTGATTTCCCCGTCATCATCAGCAGAACCACCATCAGAATCATCAGCACTTTTAACAACACGAATAATTTCTAACCCAAACTCTTTGGCAAATTCAAAATCACGCGTATCATGGGCAGGCACACCAACAACTGCGCCGGTACCATAATCACCCAAAACAAAATCAGAAATCCATAACGGCATACGATAACCAGTAAGCTGATTAACCGCATATAAACCAGTAAAAGCCCCAGTTTTCTTCTTGCCTTCTGCCAATCTCTCTACGTCTGATTTATTAATTGCCTCTGTAACATACTTCTTAATTTGCTCGATCAATTCAGAATTTTTGCTATCTTCATCGTAAACTTTGATTTCCCCCGAAAGAATTTTCTTCACTAAATCATGCTCTGGCGCTAAAACAACAAAAGTTGCACCAAAATTTGTGTCTGGGCGCGTTGTAAAACATACTACTTTGCCTATTTTTTCTTCACCTTGCGGGGAATTCTCACTTTCATCACTAACCCCAGGTTTACTGTTTCGCACAACGTCATATGTAATTTCAATACCTTCTTTCTTGCCTATCCAGTTACGCTGAGCTTCTACAATTCTTTTCGACCAATCAATATGATTCAAATTCTTTAATAACTTGTCAGCAAATTTGGTAATCTTAAAAAACCACTGCTCTAACTCACGTTTCTCAACCTGCGTACCACATCTTTCGCACTCACCACCAATAACCTGTTCATCAGCCAAAACCGTCTTGCAACTAGGGCACCAATTAACCTTAGCTTTTTTTTGCTCAGCCAAGCCATTCTCATATAATTTAATAAAAATCCATTGAGTCCATTTATAATAACTAGGCCAATAAGTTCGCAATTCTTTACTCCAATCAATACCGTGACCAATTCGCTTAAACTGAGTATCTCTAAATTCATCACTCAACTTTTCCATCAAATGCCATGGGTGCTCGTTAACCTTAATCGCATAGTTTTCGCCATGAATTCCAAAAGCATCAAAACCCATCGGTTGAAAAACATCGTAACCCTGCATTCGCTTATACCTACCAATAATATCTGACCCAGTAGACGCGAAAGCATGGCCAACATGCATTTTTGCACCAGATGGGTACGGAAACATCCATAAATTATAAAAAGGCTTTTTGGCATTTTGTATATCAACCTCATAAAGATGTGAATCTTGCCATTTTTTGGCCCATTTCTTTTCTATGTTTTGGTAGTCGTATGAAGGTTTGCGTAAATTCATATTTGCATTTTAGGTGGAATTCAAGCGATTTGCAAGGGGATAAGCGAATTTTGCAATATACACCACCTACCGAATAGAATATAATACAAAAAATGTTAGACACCATATTCAACGCAAATTTACTAACAAACGAATTAAGTTACTTTTTTATATTTTTGTTATCAACATTAGAATCCATACCAATAATCGGGCTTCTATTACCTGGCAATTTTGTGATATTAACGGCAGGTTTTCTATCTAAAACTCAAGAAAATCTAAACATAACATTAGTGATACTTATCTCTATTACAGGTTATCTTACAGGCGGAATCACAACATTTTTAATTGCAAAACGTTTTGGCGATGCGCTACTCTATAAACTATCAAAAAAATATAACTTTTCATTAAAAATGTACGAAAACATAAGCTAAAATATCAAATCATTCGGGTAAAATAATAATATTTGGGAAATCAAACTCAGCATCTCGTGGCATATCAGCTTACGCCATCGCAACAACAAATATTAAATTTAGAACTTTTTTAGGTTTTGAGATAATCTCGTCAATAATATGGGGCTGTTTTTACCCCTTGCTTGGGTATTTATCTGGAAATTTATATATAAAAGTTAGTAAATATGTAAATACTGGTATTTTAATCATAGTGGTAGGAATTCCACTAATATATTATGCGTATGTATCTGTTAAGAAAACGATAGGCATGTTGAAAAAAGATAACTAAAAATATTTCAATTTTTACAACAAAACATATGCTACAATACAAACTGACAAGGGGGTAATCCACAATAGTTAATTAATCACGACAACCATGATAGATACAGCAAAAATAAAAATAAAAGCAGGCAACGGAGGAGACGGAATAATCTCTTTTAGGCGCGAAAAATATATATCTAAAGGTGGCCCGTGGGGCGGTGATGGCGGTACTGGTGGCGATATTATATTCAAAATCGACAAACACGCAAATACTTTAACCAAATTTAAAAGAAAAAGAAAATTTGATGCTGAAAATGGTAAGCCCGGTATGCGTAAACTCAAGAAGGGTAAAGATGGTGAGAACCTTGTTATTAAAGTTCCGATTGGAACAGTAATTAAAGATAAAAATAATAAAATATTGTTTGATTTCACAAATACATCACAAGAATTCGTAATTGCTAAAGGTGGCAAAGGCGGTCTCGGTAACTGGCATTTTAAATCTTCTGTTAATCGTACACCCATGATTGCAACACCAGGTGAACATACTAAACAAATTGAACTTCAGCTTGAATTAAAACTTCTTGCCGATGTCGGTTTAATCGGTTTACCAAGTAGCGGTAAATCTACTTTACTTAATGCACTTACCCAAACTAATGTTAAAACTGCAGAATATCATTTCACAACTTTAGAGCCCAATTTAGGCGTTCTCTTTGTAAATAAGTATATTCCTAATAATGATGTGGAAATCATCCTAGCTGACATTCCAGGGCTTATAGAAGGCGCAGCAGACGGCAAAGGGCTAGGTCACGACTTTTTACGCCACATAGAAAGAACAAAAGTATTAGTTCACATACTGGATGGTTCAAAAATATTAACCCAAAATCTACAAGTATTACTAGATGATTTCCACATCATAAATGAAGAATTACAAAAATGGAACAAAGATCTTACAGAAAAGCCACAAATTGTGGTTGTAAACAAAATTGATTTGTCAGAAGTAAAAACTAAAATTCCATTAATAAAGAAAATCTTCGCACAAGAAAACATTACCCCTATTTTCATTTCTGCGGCAACCAATGAAAATTTAGAAAATCTTGTATCTGAAATCGTAAAGTCGTTAGAGACCGAAAAACAAAAAGAGCAAACCAAATTGAGTAAAAACGAAGAAAAGAATCAGTTGGTGGAATTCAACATTAATAACTTACCAAATAAGAGAATCGTTTTTAGAAACCAACGCCCCAAAATAACAACTGTCGGCCCTAACAAATAGATCTATTCAGCAGGTTTAGCTATTGGCGAATCAGTTTCACCTTGATTTTGATCTACTGTAGACCCATCGGCTTTTGGTGTCTCTTCTGTGTCGGCTGTACCAGCCTCATCGCTTTGAGTTTGCTCATTATTCTTATCTGTTCCACTGTTTGTGCCAGTATCAGTTCCACCTTGCCCAATGCCTGTGTCGCTTTCTAACTGTGTGTTATCATCAGGGTTTTTCACCTCATCTGGAACTTCAACACCATCTGTTTCTAATTGTTTTACATTTTCCGCAGGCTTCTTTAACGGTTCTTGTTTATCAGTTGGTTTTACATCTTTCGGATTCTGCTGTTCTACCTGCAACGCTTTTGCTTTTTCTTCGCTTGCTTTCTTTTGCTGTTCAGCAATATTCTTAAACGTTTCTAATTCACTCTTAACTCTATCTTTATCTGGTGAATCCTCAGGCAATAATCGTAAAACAATCTCTAACTCTGTTATTGCACGATTAATATCCCCTGCGTCTTTAAGCGCATATGCTAAATTATAGTGTGCATTAGCATAATCATTCTTTAACTGAGATGCCCTATTAAATGCTTGTACTGCATTTTGATATAATCCTTGTTTGTAATAAATCGACCCTAGATTTACCCATAAAACAGGGTTTGTTGGCTCTAAATTAATAGCATTTGTATATGCTTGAATTGCAAACTGTACTAGGTTTTTGTCGATACCAGCAACAAAATTATATGCATTACCCCTAAGTTCCCAATTAGCGACATCTAATGGGTTAACAAGTTCTGTTAGTCTTCTTGCATCAGCGATTGATTCTTTTATCAACTGTTGGGCAACTTTTGTATCATTATCTGTTGCGTCTTTGTTTTGTGCTATTTTATTGACTATAAAAAGCCCTGTTGTAACTGCATCTCGTCTATATGTGCTTTCGTACAAATCGTTTGATAATGCTTTCTTTTCTAAGTTATATCTTTCTATGGCTGAATTCGTTTTGAGTGATTCATTATAATAATATTCGCCTGCGTAAACTTGATATGCTTTATAAGAAAACACTCCAAAGACTGCCAAAACAACAAACAATAATATTGCTGGCAACCAAATTCCTTTGACTTTTGTTACGGGGAATTCTAGCCTGTAGATCATTACACCAGCTAGAATGAACAAGAAAACCATAAGTATTGGGTTAAATCCTAAAACTAATAATATAGCTAGAACTGATACGAATGAAAATGTATATAAACCATCAGTTTTTCTTAATCTATAAGCAAAATTCGCTAGAATTCCCCAAAAGATTAAATATAAAGAGAAACCAACTAACCCTGTAGTTGCTAACCATAAGAACAAATCGTTATACGGTTGGTGAAATCTGACCTGCCATGCATCAGTCATGTTTAATGAGGCTGGCCTATATCTAGAAACATTCATAAAGTTTGTACCAAAACCCGAACCTGCAAGTGGTTTGTCTCTAACTGTTGTTGCTGATACATACCACGATTCTTTTATTCCCAATCTAAGCGGTTGTGTAAAATCTTCTATACCAAGCACATTTCTTGTAGTTGGAAAATAAACTAAAAATGATAATACTACGATTCCCATAAAAATACCAAAATATGTACCTGCGTATTTGTGTGCTTCTAATTTGCCCGTAAAAACTAGATATATGATACCTACAAGTAATACTAGAATCGATGCAACATTAGCAGATATGACTAGATAAAATACGTTAAATACAATAACAAAGCTTAATATAGTAACCCATTTTATTTTTTTAGTTTTTAGTTCTTCGGATAGTAAGTATAAAGCTGTGAGAGTTGAAAATAGTTGAATTCCAAATAAATATGAAGTTGCGCCAGCTAATGTAAATTGTCTAAAATTTCTACCTATCGATGGTAGTGGCACACCTAAATAGGCCAACACAGAAACAAAAGATGAAACTAATACACCTAGAGAAAACCACTTCAGTATGCTTCTATAATTTAATTCAACGTTTGTTGCAACGAACGCTAAAAATATTAGCCCTACCATAAATACATATGATGAAGAGTAGTTTTTGAAAAAACCATAAATAGAAATATGTTTGTTTATTGATAAACCGACTGAAAGACCACCTGCAATCAAAATTGCTAAAAATGGCAAATATGCTTTAAACGCAATTACTTCAAATCTTTTTTTCTGTATCAAATATATAAAATATAAAATCAGTACAATAAATGAAATGATCATCGTTAAAAAAGTTTTATTTAAATCGAAAACATCTGCTGTAAATGGAACAAAAAATATTGGTAACAGAAATGCAAGTAAAATATAAAAGAAAGAAATTATTCGTTGTAAATCAAATTTGTTAAAAGACTTTTCTGCGATTTTTTCTGTTTCTATAATGGTTTTGGTAGGTTGACTATGCTTTCTTCTAAATATCATATACTCAATATCTAACAAAGACAGCCTTATATCAAGAAGATGTATTTATTATAAGATTAAAGACACGCGAAAACCTATGTGTCAACTACTCTGTGTTGTAAACTTACTATTAAACCAAAATAATCAAATCAATGATATTTATGGTAATACCGTAAAGGGGTTTATATAACGACCATCTTTTTGAACAGTAAAGTGAACATGGGGTCCTGTTGATCTACCGGTTGAACCTACAACACCTATTTTTTGACCTCTTTCAACCTTATCACCTATAGATACAGCCATCGAACTCATATGGGCATAAGTTGTTACATAACCGTTACCGTGATCTATTTGAACAGCATTGCCATAACCACCTTTCCACCAGCCTGCTCGTACAACTAAACCTTTATCTGCAGCATAAATGTCACCACTATTACTTGCAATATCAATAGCATGATGGTATTTATGATAACCCTGACTAATAATTCCATGAAAAGGCCATACAAATTGCCCTGTTCCCTTAACTTCATGTTGAGTAACAGGCAAAATACCATAAGCGTGGGTACTATAAACAGGTTCACCAACATAAAACTTCTCTTTCTTTGGAAGTTCAGCGTTTGGTATTGTTAAAACTTGCCCTTTAGTCAGGGTATATGGCGCATCGATATAATTATAATCAACAATAGATTGCGAAGGCACTTTGTACTTTTTAGCTATAGATTCTATTGTTTCACCATTTTTAACTGTATGTAACGTACCTTCTACAGGCGGTATCTGTAAAGTTTGCCCGATCTTTACTCTGTCATAAACAAGATTATTTGCAGATTTTATATATTCAGGGGGAATTCCATACTTTTTTGCTATTGAATTAAGAGTTTCGCCATCTTTAACCTCATGCTCAATTGGACCACTAAGAAGTTCGGATTTACCTTCTAAAGTAGCTGCGGTTGCCGTTTCTAAAAGTATTGCTTGTGACGAAGATAGAAAAGCATTGTTATTTGTAGAATTCTCATCTATTAATTTACTTTGAAATATACCACCTGCTAAAAAGACTGTGAAAATGAAAATAAATATAAATGCATATCTAACATGCATTCCTAGTCTTCCCCTAGACCAAATCATCTTTGATACAATATGAAATTTCAGATTAATAAATGCTTCTATGTTTTTTATAGTTAACGATCGAATTCCATATAAAACATAATCTAATTTGTGAATAATATATTCAATAAAGGATATGATAAAAGTTCCTAAGCTTTCTATAAACTTTAAAAAAGAATCTGATAGCTTATTTAATTTTGCAACTACAGTGAACTTAAATCCTTTTGATACACCCAATTGTAACTGATTTATTGGTTTTGCTACATGTTCATCATTATGATTTGTTACAGATGTAGCATCTTTTATATGGTTTTCTCTATTACCACCAGCTCTAATACTTAAGACATTAGTATGTTTGTATAGTTTATCAAAATTCAAAGATAAAAAGCTTTGTTTTTTGTCATCTGGCTTAGACTTTTCTGTATTTTCTTTTTTGTTATTACTTATGAATTTCATAATTTGTTGCAAAACAAATCATACATTATGAATGGGTAATTGTGAATGAGAAGAAGCCACGACCGTGCCGGTCGTGGCTTCTCATTAATCAGCATAAAACAGACTATCGTTACATGTTACATAAAATGTTCAATCAACAAATGCATTAATCTTACACTAACATTAAATAGTACCGTTAGATAAAGAATCTAAGAATTCATCGTTAGACTTTGTCTTTTTAAGTCTATCGATAACAATCTGTGTAGCTTCTTTGTCGTCTAATAGATCGATCATTCTTCTTAATGTTAAGACCCTTTCAGCTTCTTTTGGTGTATATAAAAGCTCCTCATGCCTGGTCATTGATCTTTTAATATCAAATGCCGGGTAGATTCTTCTTTCTGCTAAGGATCTATCTAGAAATAACTCCATGTTACCGGTACCTTTGAATTCCTCAAAAATAACATCATCCATTTTACTACCTGTATCTACCAATGCAGTAGCTACAATTGTTAAAGACCCAGCATCTTCAAAATTTCTTGCGGCTCCGAAAAATTTCTTTGGTGGGTACAGTGCAGCTGGGTCAAAACCACCAGTTAATGTTCTACCGCTTGGTGTTTCTACTAGGTTATATGCTCTAGCAAGTCTAGTTATGGAATCCATTAAAATCACAACATCATCACCTTTCTCAGCTAACCTTTTTGCCCTTTCTAACGCATTTTCTGCTACTTCTACCTGTTTCGCAGCTGACTCATCAAAATTACTTGCATACACTTCGCCTTTAACAGATCGTTGCATTTCTGTAACTTCTTCAGGTCTTTCACCAATTAAAACAACCATTAAGTTTAATTCTGGGTGATTTTCTGCCAAACCTCTCGCAATATCTTGCAATAACCATGTTTTACCAGCTTTAGGAGGTGCTACAATCATTGCCCTTTGTCCTTTACCTACCGGTGTCAACAAATCTATTATTCTAGTTGTTAGTATTTCAGGTTTCGTTTCTAATCTTAACCGTTCATTAGGGTGTATTGCAGTCAAACTTTCAAATTTAGGTCTTTTTCTAGCTTCTTCAGCGTCAATACCTTCAACTTTTTCAACTTTCAATAACGATAGGTACCTTTCACCCTCTTTTGGAGATCTTGCAATACCTTCAACTCGATCACCTTTTCTTAACCCAAATTTATTAATTTGAGTTGTTGCGATATATACATCTTTTGGTAAACCCTCTACAGCTTTTTCTTGTCTAATAATTCCATAATCCGGTCTTACTTCTAAAACTCCATCAACTTTGTAGGTTTTTTCTGTTTCTTTTACACGTTGAGCCGCTCTTGATATTTGAGATGATTCGTTACTAGAATTCGAAGATACAAATTTAGTACTTTTTGCAGTAGTAGACGTTGTAGTACCTGCAGAATCATCATCTGTTTTTTTTGTACTTGTCTTTGTGGAATTCGAACTTTTCGAGGACACACTATTTTTAACTAAGTCGTTATAATCGACGACATCTTTGGTAACATCTTTTACCGATTTTTTTGGCATAACCTAAAATGAGATTGAAACAACCGAAAACTTTTTCGCCTATTTCTAAAAATAAAATACTTAAATTAACCTACTGGTTAAATTCACCGAAGCTATTTAATGGCTTCGAATTAACATTCAAACTAATAAATTAAGGGTCTAGGGTACTTTAGAAACAATCTAAAGTGGTCGTCTCCCCAACTCTTTCAAAAGTAACACATAAATATTATCACGTCGATGATTGAATCGCCACTGCGACTCTTTAAGAAAAAGC
>JALWZX010000050.1 GCA_027002375.1 candidate division WWE3 bacterium
ATAATTTTACACCGATAAATTCTTTTAAGTTTATAATCAGCATAATATTACATATTACAGTTTTAATTCAGCTCATTATAATTGGAACGCCGATAAGACACAAATTCACTTCGATAATTGATATTTTTGTATTCTTCGAACTTACTATTTTGGTCATATTTGTGTTTTCAATAATTTATACTATTAAACAAATTATCGAAGCAATTAGGCAAAAATCCAAAAAATCAAAAGAAACCTCACCAACTGATGAATCTGAAAATAAAGTTTTTGCAGAAACCCATATTACGTATGGCCTCTTAGGAATTCTTCTAGCTTTATCGTTTTCTGTGGTAATAATAATAAGTTTTTCTGTGCTAGATATGAAAGGACTCGTAAATGGTACAAGTTTATTGTTTTCTAAACTACCATTAAGCAAAAACTTCATAACATACCTTGATTTTCAAAATCACTATTTTAATAGAACGTAATCATTAATATAATTTCAAATATGAATTCACGAGATTGCACTGAATTAGTGTTATGATGTGATACTATTAAGCATTACCCTTTTGACTTTGTTTCCATTTTTTGAATTCCTCAAACTCTTTTTTATCCGTTTCTGCCATATCTATAACTGCAGAATTGTTTTTATCACCATTTTTGTCATTAGTCATGTTATTAAACATGTACAATTTTTTCAATGGTTCCATAAGGGTCTTTTATATTCTTCAAAATTAAAGCACTATTCTCATCACTCGCTACCGATATGGCATCGCTTAAAGCAATCGAACCTTTGTTAAACATTCTATCTACTATACCCTGCCTTACTTCAAATCTTCTACCAATTAAATCGACTTCTGACGTTGAGAATAATGTCAAAATAACTAGTGTATTTTCTTTGGCATAATATCTATCGTAGTACCACCTAACAACAGTTAAAGCTAAAATCAACATAACAAAGATGTTCCCACCTATAGCCAATACATTGAAAAGCATACTGTTGTCGCCAAAAAATGGGAAAGCGAATAAAAGAAGGTTATACAATAAAGCAACAATTAAAACACCTACGACCGGTGTTATTAAACCGCTCACATGCTTTTTTATCTCAACATAATCTTTTTCAGCTTTAGAAATACGTTTCTCATAACCCATATTACCCACATGATATATGTATATATAAAATCGGTCAATACCACTAAAATTATTGATAAATATACATAATGCGTTAAAATACTCGCAGTAACCCGTACTATATATAAACATTATGAAATTACATTCACCACAAAATATTCACAAAAGAATATTTTTTATAATTTTTATAGCATTAATCAGCGTGTTCATATTTATGATTGTTCCTTATCTGAATGCAATACTATTAGCCTATATATCAGCTCTTATTATGTACCCGTTTTATAAATATGTGTACCGTAGACTTCCCCCAAAAACAAAAAGAAAAGAGGCTGTAGCAATTACAATAACAATCACACTAGCAATTATAGTTGTATTAATACCGCTAATACTAGTTGTGTCAGTTGCAGTTGCACAAGCTACTGATTTGGCAAACGACGTTTCTAACACAATAAATCAGTCAACTTTTGAAAACGCGATAGACTCTATCAATGCGTTTATAAACAACCTACCATTCAAGAATTTACCAATGGTAACACCTGAAACCATAACAACTGTTGTTCAATCATTAAGTCACTCGTTCATATCATTTGCAACAACCTCAATACCAGAATGGGGCTCATCGGCAATAAGTTTCTTTACAAATTTAATAATATACATAGTTATGCTGGCATATATCACACCAAACGTTAAAAACATTTATAATTTCGCTCTGAAAGTATTGCCATTAGATAGAAATTATTCAAGGGAATTCTTAGATACTGCCAACACAATAACAGTTGATATGCTCAAAGGTACATTTATCGTTGCATTAGTACAAGGTGCGTTAGTATGGTTCATTTTTGTTATATTAGATACGCCGTATACAATGCTTCTAACTCTAATCGCAACCATTCTAGCAATAATACCATATGTAGGCACAAGTTTTGTAACGGTTCCAGTAGCAATAATCTACGCACTATCTGGCAACTGGGTTTTTGCCATAATTCTTATGGTTTGGCAACTTGTCGTGGTTAGCATCTCTGACAACATAATCAGATCTAAATTATTGGCAAATAAATCTAAAATAAGTATACCATTTGCATTATTGGGAATTCTCGGTGGTTTAAAAATGTTTGGCATTGTTGGCTTAATTTACGGGCCATTAATTGTTACGCTTTTAACAACAACTATAGACATATATACAAAAGAATTTTTAAACGTAAAATTCGAAAAAGAAGATTTGGATACGTGAATGAAACTCCACGGGCTAAAGCCCGTGGTTTCTTATCGCCAATTACTATTGTTGACTAACTCCATCCACGCACTAAAGTACGTGGTTTTAAGTTTGGCGATAATAAAGAAACATGCATTTATGGCAGGCGGGGTGGGAATCGAACCCACAGTCCTGGTTTTGGAGACCAGTGGTTTACCATTAACCGACCCACCTACAATTTTCTAATTACAAAAAAATCTGATATTTTACCCAACGTTTTTTAGCCAGAATTCATTTAGTGATAATTAGGCCTGATTTTCTCATAAAAAATAATCGAGACTGTTTTATAGTACCATTATAAGATAACAAATTGATTAAGTTAAGGAAACAATTATTATTTCAACTTTGAAGATTCTTTGTGTAAAGTGTGTTTTCTGCACTTTTTGCAGAACTTTTTTATTTCAAGTTTTTCTGTAGTATTTATTTTATTCTTTTTAGTGATGTAATTCTTCTCTTTGCATTCTGTGCAAACCAAGAGAATCATTTGTCTGTGTCCTTTTGCCATGATTGAGATTGTAACACTAGATAAAAAACTATGCAAGAAAAAGGCTCTCTTGCCAGAGAGCCGGTACTTAAACCAAGTGATTAAATTTAATCACGAATAATGTCTATCCCGCTCAGAAGTACGCTGTCTAAGTATCCCCGGCTAAACACCGTGGGTATGTTCTAGGTGTTAGCCCTCGAGCTAACAACACATCGAACACCCTAGAATAATGCTGTAGAGGCACTTATTCTAAACGTACTTACCTCGCAGGACGAGATAATGTATCTCATTACTTTTATTTTACTATTTTGGGGATGGGTGTCAATAGGTGTGAAATGCCGAAAGTAGATAGTCAAATCACAAGATTTTATGCAGGCAGGCATAAAAAGCGCTCGACATTAGTCGAGCGCTTCATTTCAAGTGATAATCAGATACAACTTCATATTCATTATATGTTTTCCAATCTTTCTTTAGTATGCATATATCAATCTCTGGCCATTTTTCTGTAAGTTTTGTTATTTCATTCTTTGATTTCCACACTAAATTTTTGTCAGACATAATATCGTCTCTCTCTTGTTGCGAAACTGACACTTTATACACAATAAATCCATCATCAAATAAAACCTCACCTGCCCTACTTTTAACAGTTTTCATATGCAACGAATCAAATTCAAATCTATCGTAGTCTATATCCACACCTGTTTCTAATCTAAATATACGTGGCAATGCTTTTTGCATTGATTCACCAAATAATGGGATTCCACCAGGCAAATTGTAAAAAGGAATCTTGGTATTAGTATGATATTTTAGTAGAAATCTTTTATTATGTTCACATATGAAACCTACATACACCATTTTAAAAACATTTTCCTTCAAGGTTACTTTATAAAAAGAATTAACAGTTTTTATTCCTTCAGATGTTATAAAATATTGATTATCCCGTTTTTCTACATATCCTTTATCAATAAGCTTTTTAATATGAAATACAATATTATCATCAGAGTCGTATCCACGAGTTAATTCAGAAAACTTTTGCCCATTTTCGTTAATTAGCCTAGTTATTAGTAGTTTTTGTAGTGTATGCATAATTGTAATATATCAATTACAACGAGATTCTTCTAGTATCACGAAATTCTAATACTGTTTTTCAGAATTCATCTTAAAATTAAGTGTATTTGAGTACCCTAAACTTTTTCTTATTCAAATATATAATAGCTACATGGTATTAAAACATGAACATATAATAAAAATATATCATACATTACCTCTTAATTTTGAAGCGACTTTTCATAAACCAGATCATTTTGAGTCATTAAATCATTTCTACAAAGACGGTGTTATATGGCAAACTTTTAGATTTAACAATAAGGTTTTGGGGGTCAAGTTTTGGTGGAATTCCACCAAAAAATTTATCACAACAGAAATATTTTCAAAAAACAGATTGTCAGATGAGTTCATCAACTCGTTTAAAAACGAGATCAAATACAGGTACAATCTCAACTTGAACCTAAACACATTTTACAAAAGTTGTAGCGATGATGACAAGAACTCTTTGGTGAATATAGCAATCAAGAACTTATACGGCATGCGACCTGGACACGCGTCATCACTATACGAGTACTTGGTAATCGGTGTTATGTTACAAAACACAAACGTTAAACGCACAATAAAAATGTTGAATTCATTATTTGTAAATTATGGTGTGAAAGTGGAATTTGATCAAAAAGAAATGTATGCATTTTGGAACGCTGGCGATTTAATGAACGTGCTTGAAGACGAGTTAAGAGAACTAAAACTTGGATATAGAGCTAAAACTGTTAAAAAAATAGATAATTTATTTAGTGATGGCAAGATTGATGAAATAGCACTACGTGGTGCGACTTTTGAAAAACAACAAAAAGCGCTTATGTCGATTTATGGTGTTGGCCCAGCAACTGTTTGGTATCTTTTATTCGATATATTTCATAGATATGACTTCTTTAATCACATTTCACCTTGGGAACAGAAAATATTATCGCAGTTAATATTTAAAACTAGCTTAGATCAAC
>JALWZX010000051.1 GCA_027002375.1 candidate division WWE3 bacterium
ATAATATCCAGGTGGATGTGGTTCGTGTGACAGCGTTTGCCAAAACTCTTTCATCGGCAACATCGCAACCTTCGTTACTAAAATTTCATCACCTAACATAAAAACATCACTTCTGTGAATTAAAAATAAACGAATAATGAGCCCAAAGAGAAATGACACAACCAGAACTAGATACGGTAAAAACTTGTATAGTCTGTTTAAGAAAATGTTTAATTGTTTTTCGTTTAAAATTTTCTGCACAATAAATTGTCGTAAATTAATCATATATCATGATATCGTAAGTACAGATTTATACAAATGATATATCGACACAGTTTTCATTTTTAAGTAATTCACTGTATCATTACATAATAGTACAAAATACTAAATAAAAGAATTGTGACAGTATGTACAACTGTTTGTTATTATATTATTAAAATTCCATTTGTTTTGTTAACCATGGAATGTTTTATGCACATTCTAAATTTTGTATAACTTGTGCATGCACAGTTGATCGTATTATTGGGAAAGTTTTATTTTATTTAAGTTTAAAGACACTAACATATGAAAAAAACATATTTTTTACTTTTCATAGTTGTAATAATATTGATATTATTTCAGATTAAACCAAATATGAAAAATGCTTATGCAGATGACAATATAGATGACATTCAAAGAGAAATTGAGAAACAAAATCAGAAATTAAATAAAAAGAATAAGGAATTGACCCAACTAAAATCACGAGCAAACGAAATATCCGGAAAAATAAAAGCACTTTCTGGACAATTAAATGTGACTAAATCACAAATTGACACATTAAAAACAGAGATAGATTCGCTGTCAAAAAACATAGATAACCTGAATAATAAAATAACAATTAAAAACAAAGAATTATCTGACCAAAAAGTAGCACGTAATAAAACATTGACTAAACTTTATATTATACAAAAATCACCCAAATTAGATTTGATTTTAGAAAGCACTTCTCTTGTTGATTTTATTCAAAATATTACATACATAAAAGATTTCCTAAACACAACATATTCATATATAGGTAAGATTAATAACAATATAAGAACTTATGAGCAGGATAAAAAAGAAATAGAACAAATCAAAGTACAGATTGAGCAACAAAAGAAGGATCTTCAAAACATGGCTGATAATTTATCATCACAGGTTAATTATGCTCAAGGAACTTTGAATTCCCTATCACAAAAACAGAGTGCTTTATCACAAGAAAAAAGAGAGATTCAGAAAAAGCTTAGTGAATTATCTAAAAAACAAAAAGCATTGTTGGAAGAAAAGACAGAAACTTTTACAACTAGTGTAGGCGATGTGCCAACTACTGGTGATTCACATGCACGAGCAGATTATGACCCAGGGTTTAGAAAAGCATTTGCGGCATTTTCGTTCGGCGCGCCACATAGAAAAGGGATGAGTCAATATGGTGCAAAGGGGCGCGCCGAAAATGGTCAAAATTATAAAGATATATTAAAAGCATATTATGGTGATGTGGAAATCAAAGTGGTTGATGTTCCCAAAAATATAAATACCGACAAAGGTAAAATGGAATTAGATGGTAAATATTTATATGGTCTAGCCGAGATGCCTTCTAGCTGGCCTAAAGAAGCACTAAAAGCTCAGGCAATCGCCGCTCGCACTTATGCTTTAGCAAGAATCGGCTGGCGAACTGGCAACACGAGCCCATCTGGCACAATTTGCACAACTGAAGCTTGTCAAGTATGGTCTTCATCTAAAGCATCTTCTTCATCTGCTTCAAGATGGCACGACGCTGTTAAGGATACAAAGGCAAAAGTTATGATTAGTAAAAAGACTGGCGAAATATTTTCTGCTTGGTACGCCTCAACATCTGGTGGTTACGACTATAAATATACAAGCTTAGGACATACAACAAAAGGTGGCTGGGACACTAAATGCGGATCAAAGGATTGTTGGACTAGCGATGCATATGAAAGTATTGCTGGGTCTCCATGGTTTTATAAGGGATGGTATAAGTCTCGCGGTAATAAAACATGTGGACGTTCACACCCATGGCTAACCGAAAAAGAGTTTGTAGATATCGTTGGCGCGGCTGTTTTGTACAAAGGAGATAAAGACAATCAAAAGCACCTGTCTCAGCCAGATGCTAAATCCTGCTGGGGTGAAAGTATAAATGACACATGGTCACGCGATAAGGTTAGAGATAAAACAGGTATAAAAGAAATTAAAAATGTAAAGGTAACATACTCATCTGGCGGTTATACAGATAAGGTCGAAATTGAAACGAATAAGGACACATATAAGTTTGACGGCGATGATTTTAAAGCTATATTTAATTTGCGCGCGCCTGGAGTTATTCACATAAAAAGTGCTTTATATAATATTGAGATGAAAAAGTAATTACAAATTTAACAAGAGACATAAAAGTTCTCAAGAGCGCTTAAATACGCCAATATAGTATGATAGTCAGTATTATAAAAAAATGGTAAAATCAAATATATCTATATAATCGATATGGTAATATGAAACATATTAAAAACTTAAATAAATTAATAAAAGTATCCGCCGTGCTAATTATTTTTTGTTCGATTTTTCAAACAGCTATTATTCCTAAAATAACGTATGCAGCGTAACTTAACTGTTATAATTGGGATAACAGTGTTGATAGTGGCGATCCTGGTTCTCTTGGTGAAATAATTGATTGTGCTACAAGCAACAATTTGATTCCAGCAATTCAAATCATACTATTTGGAATTGCTTTTGTACTTATTATAATAACGGTATACAAAACTGTTACAACATTAGGTGCAGCAAACTCACAGCAAATGCAAGAGTTACCTACAAGATGGATTTATACAATAATATTGATATTCGTGGTTGCTGGTGCCGGATCAGCTATACTGAATTTCTTCTTAAATCTGCTTGGAGTCGGAGATTTGAACTATTGGATAGATCAATTTAATAAAATAATTAATGAATTGAAATGAATATGTTTTTAACGTGATATATATTATATACTTTACAATTTAATCACGTATTCAAAAACTAAATGTTTTACCAACTAATTCTATTAAAATACTTGATAAAGTTAATAATGCTACCCCTGTAATTAGTGAGACCAACCAATCTTTTCCTTTCTTTATATTTTCTGGGCTTGCACTTGCAAATAAAACTACAATATATGGTATAATAAAAATCGACGAAATCACTCCTATAGCAATTATCATAATCTGTATATTATGAATCCATGACGAAACACCGCTCCACGTGAACTTATCTATTTTAGGCAATTTGAAATCATCTAAGGGTAATGTACCATGCTTATCTGGATCGTCATCAGGTCTCAAACACACACACCTTGTACAATCCTCTATCGGTTTAGGATCCGCACCGTCAATGCATTTATTCTCCTTAACTGAACATGTTTCTCCATCTTTTTCAACAACACATGTACCATGTCCACCAGAATTTGTTAAATCAAAAGGAATTGTCTGTACTGTTATCGGGTGTATTTTATAGTAATTTGTGATTTCACTCGCAACACTACCGTTTGATGAGGCAACGTAAACAGACAAAACTACAGTTCCTGAATTAACAGCATGCGGTATATAGGGCACAATAGAAATGTTCTCTTGTGAATCGGTAAATGTCAATGTATGACTCGACATATTTGATTTTAGAATATACTGGAAAGCCTTATTTTGATCGTATACATAAATAGAAAATATATCACGTTGCTCTTCTGGACCTGCAACAATTTCTACCAAGCCTTGGCAATTAGGAACTGAAAATTCCCCTGTATAACTCTTATGTAGCATCATTCCAGGGTTAGATATCATAGCGTAATTTATATCAATAGTCCACCGTTTTGTGCCAGGTGGAACCAATACCTGTGCAGGCATTGATACATTGTGTGGTTGGAAAACTTTACTAGTTCTGTTTTTTTCCACAGTCTTTCCTGCGACTCTAAGCGTAGACTGTGATATCCCAACAAAGTATATTAAATCACATGTGTTTATCGTTGCGTTTATGTTGTATGTTTGGTCATAACACACACCTGATGATGGCGTAATGTTTACAATTGCATCACCATACGGTTCTATACATACAGCATAAACACTAGAATGTAGAAATAACATTTCAATAATAAAGAAAAGGATAACCAAGATTATTTTGTATAAGTATCTATAAATCATAAACGGTTAATGTCCCATTATATTATCCAAATCTAATGGGACAACCTTACCAAATAATACTCCAACTTGTGATATTATAAAACTACCACTTAATAAAACCAGCCCCAATATTAATACTAATAATGCTTTAACAATACTTTCCTGAATCTTTTTCATCGTTTCTTGATCCTGAGCAAGTATTAACTTATATATTAGCAGTGCTATTGTGATAAAAAACCCAATGAGTGTCCCAGCCCAACCTAAATATCGTGCTAAATTTATCAACCAATAGATGAAAAGATTACTGTTTTCTATTATACCTATTTTAGAACGAATAAAATAACTGTCTTCAGGAATTGCAGCGTAAATTTTAGTACTTCCGTTACAAGCACAACACAACAATAATAATAAAATTGTTTGAATAACGATTAAAACTCTTATGTAGTTTTTAGATATTCCAAATTGCATGTATTTCTTCGTATGGCAGACCAATTAACCTAAGTAAATTAATGATAATATATAGAATACTAGTAATTACAATAAGTCCGATCACTCCTAACAC
>JALWZX010000052.1 GCA_027002375.1 candidate division WWE3 bacterium
ATTGAAAAGAAATAGAAGAAAGAAATTTATTCTTTGGTATTGGTATCTAAAATCTATGCATTGATTTTCAAAAAACCAACACAAAATGTCTATTACACCGAAATTCTACGCGACAATGTGAATGGTAGCTTCGCTCAAATAAAATTAGTGGATAACAAATTAATAATGAATAATACCGACTTGAGAAAATACTTATCAGAAATTGATTACAGTATACTAAAATTACTTTTTATACACTTTGAAAACCCAGTTACAAGAGATCAGATAGCAGAAGTAATTTGGGGTACGGATTTTTTCGATAGCTATTCAGATTATGCGATTGACAAGCACATTTCTGATATAAGAAAAATTTTAAGAAAGCAACACACATCCCATAAAATAAAAACAATTAGGGGTAGTGGGTATATATTACTATAATGAAGAATATATGCATACTTATTCAGTTGGATGCTTAGATTTTTGTATTATATCATTGATAATTCTTTGTTTATCTCTAGCCTTTGTAAGGTTTGCTATTAGCTGATTTTTATCGTAGTCTAAAAGGGCTAATGCAAAACGTTTATATTCGAATGGCGTCATAGTCTTACGATCAAGCAGATTTGAAGACAATTTCAATATTCCAAGCTCATAAAATAGATATGCTAAATAATCAACAAAATTATTTGATGTTAGGCGCTTTTTATTAGCAACGCGTTGACTATACCAATGGTTTGTAAGTTTTATTATATAAGAGTATGCACTTTCTTTTTCAGGTTGTGTTAATTGACTATTACTAAATATAAAAAAATTCAGCACTTCACTTAATAGTGGTAATGTATATTGCAACCCTGGCAATACATCCTTTGGCCGTAGAAACCAAGCTTTTCTCAGCTTAGGAAGATACGTAAAATTCCACACATATTTATCCATACCTATTATACTAAGATCATCAACTTTAATACGTCTTTCAATACTCTCTAAACTACTACCTTGTACGAGCCCTCTAAAAAACATAATTGCTTGAGTATTGGGATTAATGCCAAGAGAATTTAGAACAGGAAGTTCAGTAAATTCACGCGGATGTAGTAAATAGGAACTACCAGATTTATGGAGTAACACGCTTTTTAATTTTTTCTTTGGCACAGTATCATAGACAATTGGAGGTATACCACCTATACCCGTTCCAAATTCAGCAATATGTGAATGACCAGTATAGTGAACACTTCTAGAAATAAACGGAAACACCTTTATTGTACGCAAAGTGTTTTTCTCTGTATTTCCATATATTACTAATACCAATGATGGAATTTTATCCCCTATCGCGTTAGTTCTAACACCAAAAGGAAATACACGTGCCATCTCATCGTAATGATACCTACCGTAGAACACATTCGGCTGAAGATTAGGAAAAGGTAAGTTAATGTCATAATTACCATACAAGGATTCTAATCCACATATTAATTCGGATAATGGCGGTGACTGTGCAATAGTAAAGTCTAAATCTTCTATTCCTTGATATTGTTGTAAATTATCATGATATCCTACAGAGGAACCAACCCAATATACAGTTGACCCAACATTAATAAGAGACTCTATAAATCTAGCCAACGATTTTCCTGCAGTTTGTAAGTATTCTCCGTATGTAGTAAGATAATCTTCATCACCTTGACTTCTAGATCCTCGAGCTACCGGGATAAAATGGAGAATTTTTTCTCTCTTATTTATATAATCGATTCTCTTTTCGCACATCTGTGGTAATATTTCATCATCCCACGATTGAATTTTTTCAGTGACAAAAATTGATTCAAACTCGTTTAGATTTGTTGCGTTACATTGGAAAGGGCTTTTGCACATAATAAATAGGATATTACACACTATGGGTTATATTCCCTGACAGTTATTGCCTAGGGCGTTCAAAATCAAACGATTGTAATGTTACAAACAGTGTATCCTTGACAAATCACGCCTTGAAACCTGTAGTGCCAATAGATAATATCATGATCTGACTTAAATACCATCGTACATCCATTCCTGCTAAAATATTTTGCATCCGCTTACAGATTAACTGATTTCTTTTCGGTTATCCTTCTTGGTGATAGCGGTTTGCCTAGGAATTGACGAAAGTATCGATGTAATTGTTTTTCTGAGATGATTGTACCCGTCAACTTAATTAATTCCGCGATACTAACACCTGTTGTTATCCACTTAATTAACAGTTTGAAGTACTTCTCTTTTCTGTCCCGTTTCTTCTTAGATATTGTAAATGTTTTTGAACAATCTTTGCACTTGTAACGTGTATTACCTGCTTTCGTTTTAGCCCAAATTATTGATTGTTTTGAGAAGTATTTTGGGCATGAATATTTGTAGTTTTTTTTGAAACATTGGTCATAGTAAGGAGAGTTTATCAGTTTAGCCTGTGATTTAAACCTACAACACTCGTTTCACCCACACTCTTTGTCCATTAAGCCCAGATTACGCTATAGACAAACACATATCTGATATAAGAAAGTTTATTGCAAACAAAAACATCGCAATCACCATAAAAACAATCAGGGGCACAGGATACATGTTATTAAATGGTTAGTGTAATATGGCTAGTGGCGATAATCTACTCTTGAAGATATCTGTGTTACCAATTTTTCCCTTATCTAAATTAGCAATATATGCTTCCGTTACAATTTCATGTATCAATGCCAATATATCTTCCTCACTAGTTGCCTTGGCTGCTTGCACATTATAACTATAACTCAATAAATATTTAGCCAAAACCGCGTATCTGTAATTTGGAATGGGTCGTTTTTTTTCTTTGCCTTTACCGATAAGTGCAAAGACATCTTTTTTATTAAGAACATTAGCCAATATTTTTACAAGTACGAGGTCAGAAGTCCCAGTAAGAGAACTCCTTAAATCTAATATACCCGAAATTACATCTGCAGTATAATTTCCTAGAAATATACTGAGCAGTGGCATCGCGCTTTGCAATTGTATACTGTACATTACATAGCTCGGATTTCTAATAATAGCCCTAGCAAACTTAGGGTAATAGTGTTCTGTCCATTGATGCATATCCATATCGGCCATACTTAAACTATCAGGGCGGGTTTCTAATATCATTAGTGCTTTTTTAAATTGCCGTGGTTGCCACATTCGATTTTTTGTTTCTTCAGGTAATAAATCCAGAACACCCCTTATCCACATGATGGCTTGATCTTTAGGTTTTATACCTAATCGCGATAATTTAATATTTCGTATACCCTCGCGTAAAGTAAAAAGAGTAACATTACCGTTAATTGACAATTGCAAGATTGACAATCTAGTGCTTCGCCTCAGGTCATAGTGTAATGGGGTAATCCCTATGTTGTCAGCTTCATCACTAAATGAGAACTCAGCAACATGAGTCATGTTTGTGTAATTAACAATATTTGTATATACATATACTTTCATTGTCAGTACTCTATCAGCACTATCTGGATATATTGCACATACATATGCTGGTGTTTTCCGTTTGCCTCTGATTTTAAAACCAACAGGCACAAAAATTGGGGGTTTTGGATAGTGATCGCTTCTTGCACTATTTCTTATATTATCAGCGTTCAATTTGGCGTATCTATCCTTAAATTCAGTATTATATAGAATACGAACTAATTCACTTGACGACACTTTTCCACCTGTAACTAAAAAATCCAAATCAGACATACCTTTCCCATTCTTCAATCTAATAATTCTCATTCTTTCATGCTTATTTCTATTAAGATATAGAGGGACTAAAGACCCAACCATATACATTTCAACACCATCAATTGCTAGCATAGGAGCAATAATTGCATGTGGAAACTGATCAGCAACAAATTCAAGTACTGGCTTAATTTCATCATATCTTCTCTCTACAGGAATCCTAGCAAAAGGACTATATCCATCGACCTTCCTACCACCTACAAATGACATCAATTCGTTCCTAACCATTAGACTATTAATTCTATCTAAAACAAATCGTGGTATTTGTTCTCGCCAGTCTGGCGAAACTATTTTTGTAGGGACAAACAATCTATCAATTGTAGCAATTGATTGATCATTTTCATTATCACCAACTTGTACCTCTGAAACGGCTACCATAATTTATTATCGCTAAACTAAAAACCGTGAACTCTAGGATGCACTAATTCTAAACCAGATTCTAACATCTGATTAATAATACAATATTACTAGAAGCGACAGTTCCTACGAGTGAATCTTCTGTTTCCATCCTTTGAACAGTATTTTCGCTATTATAAATCTTTATTGTCATAATTTATGGTGAAAAAACTATAGAAATGGATAAGCTAACTGAACTGTATAGTAATTGCTATCAATTATCATCCTTGACAATCACTGACTTCTAAACTTCGAAATCGATCAATTGTGATATCACGAAAAGCTAATCCTTGACAAACATCGCCCTAAAACCTATAATATTCCCATGACTGTCAAAGCAAAATACTCATCAAAAACAGAAGCAGAAAGAGTTTTAGAGAGCATAAACACACAAGCAAGTGGGTTCTTTTTGCGTAATAATTGGTACCCTATATCAGTAAACGATAGTGCTAGAAAAGATGATTCATCAGTTTTATTTCCCGAAATAAATTATCTAGAAGCACTTTCTGTACTAAACGATTTTGATAGAGATAAAGAGAAAGCTGTTAAAAATATAGAAAAACATCTAGTGAATTCCCAACAATATAGACCATTATCAGAAAAATTCTTAAAAGAATTTCAAGAAAAACAAGACGAAATATTAAAACCTGTTATCAAAAAATCAAAAGAAACACTTACATATTTAAAAGACAAAAACATTCAAGTTACTGTTATACCAACACATTTTGGAACTTGTGGATCATTTTCATTGCATAAAGACATCGAAAATGCAAAAGTATTACATATTGAATTGATAATTAGGCTAGATCAAGATCCACGAGATACAATAGAACTATACACATCATCTATTACAAGATCAATCTGGGAATGGAATAAAAATGTTAATTGGCGCGAAACCGAAGCTGTGTCTGACTTTTTTACTAAATATGTATTCGGTTACGTTGATCATGTAAGTACATTAGATCGTGTTACTAAACCAGATGTTGGCTTACGATATAAATCTATTCAATTTTTAAGAAGGTATGGTTTGCCTACTGGTGAAATTGTCACTTATGATTCACACGAAAACAGAATATTCGTTGCTAACACAGAAATAACAACGATTTTGGGTGCTTACGAATTTAGAATGTTAAGATATTTGATAGAAAATCGCAATTACACAGTACCATTTGATGAATTGGCAGAGTTTATGTATGCAGATAAAGTAGATGAAAAATATTCTTTATGGGGAATTTCAAAGACCGTGCAACGTGTAAGAGATAAACTTGAACAATATGGAGTTCCTAGGGATGCTATTAAGAATGTTAAGGGTGAAGGGTTTAAGTTAGTTTTGTAAGACACCGCCAGCTTACGCAATCGACAGTTTGCATTTATTTCGCTAAAGCGAGTTCAGCTACACCGAAACAACTTTATCTGATTGTTTACACAATCGGCCTTAAGTTATGAAAAGTAAAAAGACTACAATCCCGTAAGAAAACGATAATTAATTCATATATCCTCTACTTCAACATACCCCACATCAACCGTAACAACACTTAATTTTTTCGTATAGTATCTATAATTCCTGCCATCATGGGCTAGAAAATATGTAATAGCTTTACTTAACCTCTTCAATTTTCTACTATCAACAGCATCTTTTGAAGTTCCGTACACTTTATCACCAAAACTTACACTTCGCGTTTTTACCTCTACAAATTCAACCTTATCGTTTTTTATAGCAATTATATCGATTTCCCCATAACGATTTACTAGATAATTCATATAGATAACTTGATAGCCTTGCAGTATCAGATAGTGCTTGGCAAAAACCTCACCGAGTCTACCTAATTTCTTTTTGTTCATGGGGAAATTATATAAAATGCTAAATTACAATAATTTAACAATAATATGAATAAATGCAAAAGATTATAGAAAAAACATGAAATTTTATATGGAATTTATAGGTAATTTACAATTTAAAAACTTAAAGACCGTTGTATAAGCATCGGATACTACTTTTTCTCTTTAACCTTTAATGCAGCTTTACCTACCCTATCTCTTAGGTAATATAATTTTGCTCTTCTAACTTTGCCCTTTGATTTCACTTTAATTGAATCTATGTTTGGTGAATATAACGGAAAGATTCTTTCAACACCAATACTTGCTGCTCCTATTCTTCTAACTGTAAAAGTTTTTGATATACCGCTATTTTTTATTCCAATTACTAAGCCTTCGAATGGTTGAATTCTTGTTTTTTTACCTTCAGTTATTCTGTAATTCACAACAATTTTATCACCAACGTTGAAATCTTCTAACATAGATACTTTGTCGTCTGCTTTTTCTTCTATGGCTTTATCTTTGTTATCCTTTGATTCTTCTACCACTTTCTCTTCAGCAGTAATCTTTTCCTCAACAACCTCTTTTGCTGTTTCTTCGACTGCTTTTTCATCTTTTTTTGCTTCATTTACAACTTCTTGTGCCTCTTTTTTCTTTTCTTCAATTGGTGTGTTTTTGCTTTTATCTTCTGCCACGTTGCATATTTTAACTTATTTTTAACTTACTGACAAGGCATTGTATCAGTTAAACCTTATAACAGCAATAACGAAACTACCAAATACAATCGCGGGTTTTCTATGCATACTTTGCATTGCATACTAAATCTAGCCGTTATCTATTCAGATCAGCCTGAAAATAGTGAATTTTAGCGATATAGCGAAGTGTGAACAGTTAACACAGATTATCTACATGTACTAGAGGTTATCTTAAAGCTTTACACAGTTACTTTTTCCTTCTTAACCTTCTTAACCTTTAATACCAATCCTGATTTTGTTGCATCTACTTCTACTAAATCTCCTTTATGGATTTTATCTTCTATTATCAAATTAGATATTCTATTTTCTATTTCTTTTTGAATTAATCTTCGTAATGGTCTTGCTCCCATTTCTAAACTGTAACCATGTTCAACTAAGTATTTTTTAGCTTTCGACGATAATCTTACCGTGTAACCACTTTCTATAAGTAATTCATTTAACCTACCTATTTGAATATCAACTATCTTTTCTATTGCATCGCGACTTAATGGCTTAAATACGACTATATCATCAACTCTGTTTAAAAATTCAGGTTTGAACTGGGCTTCTAATGATTCTTGAACTTTTTCTTTTATTTGAAGATGTACTTCGTCAACTTCATCTAGAACAATTTCATTCATGTCTACTTCCGAAAATCCAATTTTTCCTTTTTTTAAATATTCTGATCCTGCATTTGATGTCATTATTATTATTGTATTTTTGAAGCTTACTGTTCGACCATGATGATCTGTTAACCTACCTTCATCTAATATTTGTAATAATGAATTGAATATGTCTGGGTGAGCTTTTTCTATTTCATCAAACAGTATTACACTAAACTGTTTTCTTCTTACTTTTTCGGTTAACCCACCACCCTCGTCATATCCAACGTATCCTGGTGGCGCACCGATTAATCGTGAAACAGTATGTTTTTCACTTAATTCGCTCATATCAACCCTAATTAGGTAATCTTCTGATCCATACATTACTTCTGCTAATGATTTTGCTAATTCAGTTTTACCAACTCCTGTTGGTCCTAAAAACATAAAAGCTCCTATTGGTTTGTCTATTGGTTTAATACCTGTTCTAGCGCGTCTTATAGCTTGTGATACTACGGCCACAGCATCATCTTGACCAACAACTCGTTTTTTTAGTTCTTTTTCTAAATCTTTTAACCTTTTCTTTTCGTTTTTTGTTAATTCACTAAGGGGAATTCCTGTGGAACTTGATACCACACTGGCTACATGTTCACTTGTTAATGTTGGAACTGTCTCTAATTTTGTTTTTGTCCATAAATCTGTTAATTCTTTTCTTACCTTTTCTAATTCTAATCTTTCTTTTTCTAATTTAGCTCTTTTATCATCACTTCTCGTCTTTAATATTTTGATATTTAACTGCTCTATTTGTGAATTAACCTCTTTTAACGTACTTGGCTCTTGTCCTGCGATTTCTAATCTCAGTGCTGCGCCGGCTTCATCTATCAAATCTATTGCTTTATCAGGTAAAAATTTATCTGTTATATATCGTGCTGATAATTTTACAGATGAATCAATTGCTTCTTGGGAAATATGTATGTTGTGATGCTTTTCATATCTTGATCTTAAACCTGTCAAAATTTCTTTTGTATGCTCTAAAGTCGGCTCTTCAACTAGTACTTGCTGAAACCTTCTTTCTAATGCGGCATCTTTTTCTATAACTCTAAATTCTTTTATTGTTGTTGCACCAACTACTTGCAATTCACCCCTTGATAAATAAGGTTTTAAAATATTTGCAGCATCCATTGACCCTTGAGCACTACCCGCACCTATCAAAGTGTGTACTTCATCAATAAAAAGTATAACTTGACCTTTTGTTGCTATGACTTCCATAATAACGTCTTTTAATCTTTTTTCGAATGAACCTCTATGAACTGTACCTGCTAACATTCCAGCTAAATCTAATGCAACCACCCTTTTGTGTCGTAGTGGCTCTGGTACTGTTTGCTCTGCAATTTTAATTGCTAGACCCTCTACTATTGCAGTTTTACCAACACCAGGTTCACCTATTAATACTGGGTTATTTTTTGTTCTACGGGATAATATATGTATAACTCTGTTTATTTCAGTATCTCTACCAATTACAGGGTCAAGTTTGCCCATACGTGCGAGTTCAGTCAGATCACGACTAAATTGATCTAATGCACTTGTATTTTCTGCTTGTTTTTGTAATTTAGCAAAGCAAACATCACATAATGCAACATAAACCGTTCTACCGTCAACATTCATTACCGTTTGGTGTCTTGCTTCACGCTTTCTACAATTGCTACAAACTACCATAATATTTTTATATTAATACTAGCACTCGCGCTTGTCAACTGCTAACAAGGTGCACTAGTGAGAATTACAAATATGTACTTTCAATAGCGATTATACAATTAAATAGAAAAAATATCACTTTGAGTATTCTATATTACTAATTATGGGAAGTTTGGCAATAATCTCATCAAGTGTTGAAATATCAACCTTGCTTTTTAGTTTGAATAACCTTTGTTTTCCTTCTCTGAATAGGCTTATTCTGATTGCCATTTCACCAGGGTTTTCCAAAAGTAATTCTTTTAGTTGCACCAAATCATTTGAATCTGCATGCTCGTTTAAATACAAAGTAACGAATTTTTCTGCGTTCTTGGTGATAACAGTCTGATTACCTGTGCTACCACGCGTTGAATTTCCATTAGAAGATTTCGCAATTATATTGTTTACCTTAACACTGCCATCTATAACTTGGCTTGCTAATACAAATTTATTTACAATAATACTTAACTTTTCATCGCGTTCATTGCATTTACCTATTATCACAAGTGGTTTACCAATTTGAATTTTATCGTAGTAATCTTTGTATGTTCGCGGAAATAATACACCATCATATGTTTTATGCATGTCATCTAAAAACAAAAATGCCATTCTGTCACCCTTTTTGGTTGTTATTTGTTTCGTACCTGTAATAATCACTGTTGCGATTATGTTATCACCGGGTTTACAGTTTAATTCTGTAATGGTTTTAATATCTTTTTCTCTTAATTTATCAACTGCTTCTTGCAATGGGTGCGCTGTAAAGTAAATTCCTAATAATTCTTTTTCCCAATTTAACTTTTCAGATGTAGAAATTGGTTCGACGTTTGGCAATGGCGTCGAACTTATAGCACCTATACTATTATCATTAGATCCTCCACCAAACATTCCTAATTGGCCTGTACTTTTTAGTTTTGCTTCTCTAGCTGCATTGTTAAGAACTTGTTGATAAATAGCCAACAATTGCGCCCTTTCTCCAAAGTCTGACAATGCTCCAACCTTTATTAATGCTTCTAGTGTTTTAGAATTGATTGATGGAATTCTAAGGCATAAGTCATCTAAACTTGTGAATTCCCCATTAGATTCTCTTTCTGAAACTATATCTTCAACTACATTATGCCCAACATTTTTTACACCATTTAATCCGTATCTTATCTGATTTTTGCCTGCTGACTCAAATTCAGAATTACTTTTATTTATATCTGGTGGTAAAATTTCTATGCCCATTTCTCTTACTTCTTTAAGAGCAACAGCCAATTTATCTGCCTTACTCATATCAGCAGTAAGTCTTGCACTCATAAACTGTAGAGGGTAATGAACTTTTAGGTAAGCTGTCCAAAAAGACACAACAGAATACATTGCAGAATGAGCTTTGGGAAATCCATAGTCAGCAAAAGGTAATAGATAATTCCACAAAGCCTCAGCCTGTTCTTTTGTATACCCTTTCTCAATCATACCCTGCTTAAATTTAGGTTCTTCTATCGCCATTTTATCTTTTTTCTTTTTCGCAATTGCTCGTCTTAGATTATCAGCATCACCCATTGATTTGTAATTAGAGATTTCAACAGCAATTCTCATTATCTGCTCTTGATAAATAATCACACCATAAGTCTCTTCTAATATTGGTTTTAACTCTGGAACTAGGTACTCAGCATCTTTTTCTTTATGCTTAACCTTAATTGCTTCTGGTATAAGTGCCATTGGACCAGGCCTATATGCTGCCGCTAAAAGGCATAAGTCTCTTATTGATTCTGGTTTAAGATCACGTAAAAATCTTTTCATCCCAGCGCTTTCAAATTGAAAAACAGATGTTGTATTGCCTTTTCTAAACAATTCTAGTGTTTCTTCATCGTCTAGTGGAATATTATCGATAGTTATCCACTCATCTTTTGGTTTATCTTTATTAATAGCTTCTAATGCTTTACCTATAATTGTTAGGTTTGCCAAACCCAGAAAATCAAATTTCATTAAACCTGCAGCTTCTATCCAACCGCCCTCAAACTGTGTCATTACTTGATCACTAGTTCCACCTGGTTCTAGTTGAACTGGCACAAAATCAGTAACAGGTTTTGGTGTAATTAATGTTGCGCATGGGTGTTTTGAAAGATGCCTTTTCATTCCTTCTATTTTTTCTACAATTTCAACCATTTTTTGCAATTTTTTATCAGAATTTACAATATTTCTAAATTCTGGAACTTCTTGCATTGTTTTTTCTACTGGGTATGGTTTACCGTATTTAACTGGAACCATCTTAGATAATGTATCTGCAATTTGTAGATCGATTCCCATAACTCTACAAACATCTCTAATTGCTGCCTTAGTCATTAAACGCCCGAATGTACATATAAATACAAAGTTATCTTTACCATATTTAGATTTAACATAATCAAATACTCTATCTCTTTCAGAATCGGCCAAGTCTAAATCAAAATCAGGTGGTGATGGCCGAGTTGGGTTCAAAAACCTTGCAAACATAAGCCCCCACCACAACGGGTCAATATTAGTAATCTCTATACTATAAGCAACCAAAGAAGATGTTCCAGAACCACGCATAGAAACAACTATTCCATTTTGCCTAGCCCATTTTACATAATCAGATGTTACAAGAAAGTAATCAGAATAGCCCTTTTTATCAATTAAATCTAATTCATAATCAAGTCTTTCTTTTATTTCGTCAGTAATTTTGCCATATCTTTTTTTCGCTCCTTCGTATGCCTGTCTTTTTAATTCTTCTCTTGCAGTTACACCATTTTTCAAATATGGATATCTTGGCTGAGTAATTTCTCTGTCATATTTTATAGAATAAACCTCAATCATATCTGCTATTTTTTGCGTATTTTCTAATGCTTCTGGTATGTCGCTAAAAGATTCATACATTTCTTCAGGTGTTTTTATATATGTATGTTTATATGGGAGCCTGCGGTCTGGATCATCCAAAGTTTTACCATCTTTAATAGCAAACACTACTTCTTGTGTAAATTCATCTTCTTTGTCTAAATAATGCGCATCAGTCGTTGCTATAAGTGGTATATCATATTCTTTTGACCATTTTATTATTTGTTTATTTAGTCTTGACTGAAATTTTAGAAAATCATATTGTTCGTCATTAAAAGTTCCATCAGAATTGTCAGGTAATTCATCACCAGGTAACAAACCATGCCTTTGTAATTCTAAATAAAAATTATCTTTATAAGTATTGTGTAAGAATTCCAACCAATCTTTTGCTTTTTCAATTTCATTTTTATATAAGTGTTTACCCAATGGGCTTGCAGGGCATGCTGATGTACAAATTATACCTTCAGAATATTTTTCTAAAATTTCTCTATCTACTCTAGGCTTATAATACATACCTTCTAAATGACCGATTGATATCAATTTTATTAAATTATGATAACCGATATCGTTTTGAGCTAACAGAATTAAATGGTAGTATTTAACACCGTTAACCTCTTGCCTTAATGTTCTTTCTTTTGGTGAAACATACATTTCAACGCCTATAATAGGCTTAATGTCGTTTTTTTCACATTCTTCAACAAATTGATAAGTTCCGTATACGACGCCATGATCTGTTAAAGCAATAGAGTTCATTCCGGTATTTTTCACCTTTTCTACAAGTTTTGGGATTCTATTTAACCCATCAAGCATTGAAAATTCACTGTGTACATGTAAATGTACAAAGTTTGGTATTTGCGAGTTTGCCATATCTTATCTAATTTTATTCTACACGAATTGTGCTCAAACTCTATAATTGGCTTTTTCTATAAGTTGTTTTGTGAAGCTTGCGGTCATTTGTTCTTATATGAAGCATTTAAAAATTCCACGAATATCGGATGCGGTTTTATAGGTCTAGATTTATATTCAGGGTGTGCTTGGGTTGCTATAAAAAATGGGTGTGTGTGTTTAGGTAATTCTATGAATTCCACAAAAAAATCATCAGGGGAAGTACCAGAAAACACAAAACCGTTGTCTTCAAAGACCTTTCGATATTCATTATTGAATTCATATCGATGTCTATGACGTTCGGAAATTATGTTTTTGCGCTTATTCTTGAATGCATCATGTTTATCATAAATTTTATAAGCCAATGTATTCGGCTTAAGCTTGCAATCGTAAGCGCCCAGACGCATAGAAACACCTTCGCCTTTGATTACCTGATATTCATTATTAAATGGAATGCTATGAATTATTTTGTTTTTAGCAGAAGCTTTTATTTCTTCTGTATTTGCATCTTCAAGGTGCAACACATTTTGTGCATACTCAACACATGCAAGTTGCATTCCATAGCATAAACCTAAATACGGAATTTTTTTCTCTCTAGCATATTTTATAGCATCAAGTTTACCTTTGACACCTCTTTTACCCCAACCAATTGGAACTATAATACCGTCTACACCCTTAAATTGCTTTGAAAAATTTTCGTTGTAATCATTAGTATTAATGTATTTTAGTTTAACATCAATGTCTGCGTTCCAACTGGCATGTTTAATTGCTTCTATTAATGCATGATATGAATCAACTAATTCATAATCACCAACATTTTTGCTAAAATATTTTCCAACAATAGCGATTGTAACTTTCTTTTTGCGAGGTTTTTCTATATTTTCTATTAATGTTTTCCAATCATTAATCTTTATTCTATTAACTGGCATATTAAAATGTTCGAGAACTTTTTTATCGAATTCTTGATCTAGAAAGTTAAGTGGCAATTCGTATATATTGTTTAAGTCTTTTGCCATTATAACGTTTTCTTTATTTATACTGGTTTGAATTCCTAATAAATATCTTCGACGTTTGTCTAAATTAACAGGTGATCTTAGAACTAAGAATTCTGGTTGAATTCCCATAGACATTAAAGTTCTAACAGACATTTGTGTTGGCTTTGTTTTTGGTTCACCAAGATGTGGTGGTACTGGTATATAACTAACATGTACATTTATTACAGAGTCAGAATACATCGCCCTCAATAAGCGAGAAGCTTCGTAATATAATACATTTTGATATTCACCTGCAGTTCCACCAATTTCTATGATGCAAAAATCAGAATCGTCTGTAGCCTTATAAAATCTTTCTAAAATTTCATTAACAACATGTGGTATATCTTCGACATCTTCACCTTCATAAAACATTTGGCGTTCTTTTTGTATTATCTCGTTAAAAATCATTCCCTTTGTAACATAGCTATTTCGTGTAATATTTTGATCTAAAATTCTCTCATATGTACCAAGATCCATATCAGCTTCTAAACCATCATCTGTTAAAAACGGGTCACCGTGTTCAATCGGGTTTATTGTTCCAGAATCTATGTTTAAATAATTTTCACACTTTAAAGAACTTACTGTATAACCTCTTCTTTTAAGCAATAAACCAAGAGACGCCGCACACAAACCTTTGCCTAAACCAGACATAACGCCACCTGAAATGAATATGAATTTTGTTTTTAAATTCTTTTTTCTTAAGATTTTGTTGGGGGAATTCTCAATATGTTCTTGATTTGAGTTTGAAATTGTATCATTCTTGTAATTTTGTAAGTTCTGCATTTAGTATTTTGTCGCACAAAAACCACAATATATTGTATATCATTAATACAAATTAACTTAGATGTGTCAACAGGATTTTTCTAGCTATACTTACATCAGCTTTTCCACGCGTTTCTTTCATTATTTGGCCAATCAAAAATTGTAACGAGTTCTCGTTACCAGATTTATAATCTGAAACTGCCTTTGGATTATTCGAAATAACATCTTCTATAATCTTTTCTAATTCGTCTTCTGACGAGATTTTACTAGATTGTTTGCTTTTTTCTGAATCATCAATTTCTTTTGCACTAAAATCTTTATATTCTGGTTCATTTACAACAAAATCAGCAGCTTTTGCTGGTTTATAACCCATATCAACTAATTCTTTATAAACCATAAACCTTTCTTTATCTTTCATTAACGCATTAATGT
>JALWZX010000053.1 GCA_027002375.1 candidate division WWE3 bacterium
ATTTCCGCTTTTTCTTAAAGAGTCGCAGTGGCGATTCAATCATCGACGTGATAATATTTATGTGTTACTTTTGAAAGAGTTGGGGAGACGACCACTTTAGATTGTTTCTAAAGTACCCTAGACCCTAAAAATTTGTATTATATTAAGTTCTGACAAAAGACAAGATTGGAATTCAAAATATTTCATTTCCATATGCACATTATTTTATGTGCATTCCGAAATGAAATCAGGGGGTACAATTACCTCTGTAGAATTCCCATTCATTACATTCTTTACCATTTTTGAAAACACAAATACCAATTTCATTACCTTTGTCATCTTTTATTGTCTTGTGTTCACCGTTATTTTTAACACAATAAACTGATGCTGGATTGGCAAGTTGCTGATTATCTTGTTCTGGTTTATCTGAATGGTTTAATTGATCTGTTGAGTTAGCGCCTTCTTGTACCTGTTGATCTTTAGGCTGACTATTTGAAATTTTTGACTTATTGTAGTTTGTTTATTCATAGTTATTATGATAGCACATAAATTATAGAATAGATTTGCAACTGTTAAATGAAATCAATGGAGCTGATAACAAAAATCAATCTTGATCTTGGTCCTGATTTTCATCCCAAATTTCAGAAGCCTCGTCGAAATCAATCTCACCTTGTAAAGCATCTTGAAAATCGTTCCAATACGCAATTAGAATTGATTCAAATGGATCAGAATCTCTCGCAAAAACTAATTTATCTACGTCAACATTTTTAACCTTTTTTAAACAAAGTATATTATAATCTTCGTTATAACAAAGCAAATCGGGAGATTGTTCTATAACACCTTCTAACACTTCTTTATCGCCATTCCAAGGATATATATATACAGCTAAATCTTGCCCATCTGTAGTGTTAACACGATATAGAAAAGCACCATCAATTATTTCAACTGGGTTAGGATTTGTATTATTATCACTCATATGTAAATTTTAACATGAATATTTTGTGATTACATTTGTAAAGTTTAACAAAAAGTTAATCAACAATCTCATGCTGATCAGGTGTCCATTTAGGAGCATTTACCAATACTAGAAACAAATTGTCACCCTCAACATAGTATTTCTCACCTTGTTCAAAAAAGTATAAATCACCTGCCTCAAGGTTAAATATGCCTTTTTCTGAATATACTGTTCCGCTGCCGGAAATTACATAATATATTTCTTCGCATTCTAAATTAGTAACTCTTTTTTCATCCGGATATCTACCATCTATTAATGTTGTAGCAAAACTAAATCTCTCTGTTGGTACTACGTATTCCCAAACAGTACAATCTTTTGAGTTTTGAATTTTATTGGACTTGTTTTTCTTTGTGAACATAGAAATATATTAAAAGAACTTATTTTGTAAGTCAAATTATCCACTTCATAACTTTTGGCAAAGTACAACAATCCTACTAAGCAAATTCGTATACTACATCAACATGTAGAATGTTAGTTTCATTTGAAGTAAAATGGCAAAAGTAGTGACATAATATATAAAACAATATTTTGTACACAATTGTTAAATCACTATAACACATGAATAGCAATACAAATAAAACAAATGGTTTCATTAAAAATGATGATCTTCTTGAAGAAACTGACAATATTCCTGATTTACTCCACTTCAATAAGATTGTTGATTATCTCGATGAACGCCTTAGTAAAATAGAAAAAAACGTTGTTATTGGCTTTACAGGTTCATTTGGAACAGGAAAAAGCACCGCGCTTCATCAACTAAAAGAAAGATATAAGAACAACCAAGATATAAAATGGATCAAATTTGATGCCTGGAAGTATCCTAACAAAACAAATTTGTGGGAAAACTTTGTTTTAGATTTCATTAAACAAACGAGTCATTTTGATCATATGATTCTTAAAATATTTAATAGGTTTACGATTGCAATCAGTATACTTGCTTTTTTGGGTCTTAATATTAATATTTCGGCTCTTTACATGATTTATAATTGGTCGTCTTATAGTTCGATAATCGTCCTATTATCACTAATAATAATATTAGTATCATTTTTTTACGCACTATATTTTATTACTAGTAAGAATATAAACGACTTACATTCTTTTCTAAAATTTTACATCAAATGTCGTTTGCTATTTGCGGCATACAAAACAATTTACATCGTTATAGAGGATGTTGATCGAGCATTCCAAGATGGCGGGATCTTCTTTCTGGAAACCTTAAGCTACTTTTTAAAAAAGTATAAACTTAATAGACAAATTATAGCTATAGTGCCTATAAACACAGATTATCTAAACAAAGTTTATATTACGAATTCTAATAATAACAGTAATACAAGCAAAACCAGCGAACCTAAAGAGCCCTATCTTAAATCGATAAGTCAATCTATCCCTTTCAAACCAAATGATATTGATTTCTCTACTTTTATCAAGGAAATATTTGAACTAAAACAAATTGGAAAAGATGAGAACTTGGTTATCAACCATTTACAATATATATTAAGCATGGCAGCAAGCGAACACATGTCCATAAGGTTGATTAAGAAATTAATCAGAGAAGCAAATAATATTTATGAATCAAGTCTAACTAGCAAGGACAAACAATTAGTGGATATTCGCATCTGGTTAGCATTTTATTTTGCTGAACATATGGAATACAATAAATTAATACACAGTAACTGTTTAGACAACAATAACTCTATAACCAATGTAGTAGCACTTCAGATAAAAAATATCATAATCGCAATAAGTAAAGGTAAGAAAGTTGAAGAAGTACTAAAAAGATTACAGTCAGAACTACAAAGTGTAAAATCTGATTGTAAAAAAGTTGAAGTGTGTTTAGATTCCTCGTGGAAGAAAAAAGAACCCAATTTTACGCCTTTAGTGGAAGATCTCGTTTGCAAAAACACAAAAGATGTGGAATTACTAGGACAATATGTAGTAAACGACATTTATGTTAAAAAGTTATCTATCAATTGAAAATGTTGAACACTAAAACTTTTATGCTTACTGACAAAGAGCGAATGGTTGGTCGTAAGGATTTATATATATTTGGTTTTGCAGAAAACATCTCGGAGTCTGTTGCAATATCAGTTGCAAACAATAAAACAATTAAACACAACATCTTAGATATATCTATATTAGAATCAGATATCAGTAAAATTGATAAGTACATAGAAACTTTAACTATGGGCGATCCACAATACATATTAGGGTTGGGTATGTATAGTGGAGTAGATAAGAACTTAATACGCATAGAAACACGGGCCAAAAACAAGTTTAGAAATGGGGAAATAGACACAGGACTTTCTGAAATTATACAAATCAATCCGTTTTTAAAGCCAAATAAGTATGCAAAATATGCATATAATATGGGGAATTCATATTGTAATTATATTAGTTATAAAATTGCGCATTTAATAGAAAACAGACAATTGAATTCCCAATATACATTTTTACATATACCTAAATACTACAATACAGAAGTGGCAACAAGTGAGATTATTCAGATGCTAAGCACCATTTAAGATTGGCGTATTATTTATAATTTGGAATTATAATGTATGAATCTTGGTCAAGAATTTCATCTTTTTTCTTCTCTAGTTTATTTGTATCACGAATGAGTTCCCAATATTTTTCATTACCGAAATAGGCTAGGGCTAGAAATTCTAATGTTTTTGGTCTATGTTCATTATTAACTTTATATTTAAATGTTTTCTTGTAATTTTTAACTTCTTTATTAAAGGGAGGATCAAATACCATATTTTTTAGCGGTTTCTTAGAAAGATCTCTTAATTCAAAATGTAGGTGTGGACCTGTGGTAGCAGAACCTGTATTGCCTGTTAGTGCAATTATCTGACCTTGTAAAACTATATCGCCTAAATCGACTTTGAATTCATTTAAATGTGCGTACAATGCAAGAATATTACCGTTGCGAATTCCCAAAACATTGCCCATACCTTTGTGGAATTCTTTTCTAACTACAATTCCATCAAATGCTGATTTCGCTGGTGTATTAATTGGCGCTTTAAAATCTACACCAGAGTGTTTATTATCGAAAAGCGTGTAAAAGTCTTTAAACATAGGATCATTTGTAAAATCAACACCGAATGGGGTTTCTATTGGGTTTTTAGTTGGATTGAGTGGGTATTGCAAAACTAACATTATTTTGGTGACCCCGGCGGGATTCGAACCCGCGATCTTCTGGATGAAAACCAGATGTCCTGAACCGCTAGACGACGGGGCCAGAGATATACAACCATATAATGAATAATTCATCGCACGGCAATTACTCACCAATTTGTTATCATAAATATTTGTTGTTATTACAATATTAGTGTACGCTGTAAATTATACAAACAGTAGTATAGTGTGTAAATGGGGAAAATAAAAAAAACATTTGAATTCAGCGTAAGATTAATACGTATTTAGCAAAAATAGTAATTGATGTTATAATTTTTAATTGTATAATATCAAATGTTGCACTTTTTACGTTAAATATTGTGATCATATG
>JALWZX010000054.1 GCA_027002375.1 candidate division WWE3 bacterium
ATGGAAAACACCTGCAGAAGCTATGGAGGAAGAGGTAAACAAATATAAATTCAGAAGATATCAAAAGCAGAAGGAATTAGTTGTTGCTGATTTTGCTGGGTGGGGCACTTCGACCTAGAATGTACCAACTGTTGAAAATGCGGTCAATATGTCCTATAATATTGTCGTTTACATACTTTTAATTAGTTGTTATATCCTTATAATTATGATTGATGGAGCTCAACAAATAAGCCGAATATCACATGAAGAATTAGGAGAATTAGAAAAAGTAGTTATCACCTCGCCTAGCGGGGATAAAGCAGTGATAGAAAGACATGGAGCGTGGGTTAAGTCATTACAAATCGATGGTACAGATGTGTTTTTTCCTAGAACGACCATATCTGTTGGTGGTGAGGAAAAACAGAGAGGTGGCATGCATATATGTTTTCCTCAAGGTGGTCCAGATTCAATAGGATTGGACGGTGCACGTTTACCGCAACATGGCTTTGCGAGAGATAGTGACAATTGGGAGTTTGAAAGAGTATTCGGTACTGAAGATCGTGGTTTACATGCAGTACTACTTACACTTTCTTCAGATGATATGAAATCATATCCATCTTACCCATACAACTATATGGTGGAAATATTATACATGTTCGCGGCGAGTACGTTTGTTGCTAAGGCAAGAGTAACAAATCAGGGTGATTCACCTATGCCAGTAGGTTTTGCTTTTCATCCATATTATTTAGTCCCTGAAGATGTTATAGTTAGTGTTCCAAATGAATTTGTTACTAGCTTGAATAGTCAGAAGCGTGAACTAGGAAAACCGCTAGTTCAGCCTATCGGAACATACTCAGGTATTGGTCACACTGGTTTGTCTATCGGGAATAGAGTCATTCAGATAACTACGGCTGGATTTCCACTGCAAGTGCTTTGGTCAGATGATCCACACTTTAATCGGTTTAGTTTACCAACAGTAAAAGTAAATGGTGGTATGAATGGTCAAACCGCTAATCATTATCTTTGTTTAGAGCCATTTCCTAATTATGAGGACTTTCGTACAGATAATGGGGTGTGGATTCCACCACAACATGGCAATAGTCATTATTGGGCAGATTATTATATGAGAATAGAATTATCGCCTAAAACACCAATTTCTTCATTGTCCAATTAGTTAAATCTATTATAATTGCACCTACTATTAGAGTAAGCCACTTTCCAAGTTCTATGCTCGGAAATAATAACCCATAAAATGGTATGCTGACTGTAATAAATCCAGAATTAACAGATATCCCATCAATTAAATACACAGTTAAAAATAATATGGCAGAATTTATAACAAGATTAAAAAGGCCTAACGTTATCATATTTATCGGAAACGAAATAAATTTTAATATTGGCCTGACAAATATTTGCCCAACCATTAATAGTGATGCACCTAAAAGAAATACAACAATCTTTTTTTCAACATAAAACCCTTCTAATACAAGTGTTGCTAAAAACAATCCAATAAAATTCGAAAGTATTAACTGAAGTGGGCGTTTTATATTCATTATTTACTTTTCATAACTTAAAGCTGATTGTGTAAACAATCAGATGAAGTTGTTTCGGCGTAGCCGAACTCGCTTTAGCGAGATAAATGCAAACTGCCGACTGCGTAAGCTGTCGGTTGTTTACTATTTTAACATATTTTTACGATGCAATTTTCTATAATAACTTATCGCAAATCTGTGAGCTTCGTCACGGCCAATTATTACGATTTTCAGTGATGCTGAATTTTTATCTAATTTCATTGTTCTGAAGTTGCCTTTGGCAGTTTCTGATGCAAAGTTTGGTATTACTATTTCCTCGTATTTTTTTGCTAATCCAATAATAGGTATGTCTAAATTCTTGTCTTTTAATATTTTCATCGCTGATGACAACTGCCCTTTTCCGCCGTCAATAACAATTAAATTAGGCAATCCCCATTTTTCTATATTTTTCTTATCAAATCGCCTATTTAAAACTTCTTTCATCATAGCAAAATCGTCTGGTGTATCTTTTGTTCTTATTTTAAACCTTCTATATTCATCTTTATGTGGAAATCCACCGATGGTTACAACAATAGATCCTACTGCATGATTGCCTTGAAAGTTTGAAATATCATATGTTTCTATTCGAAAATTACTTAAAAATGTCGTCAAATCTTGGTTTCGATCAGAATCCAAATTTTCATTGGCATAGTAAATGTCATTAGTTTCAGTATTTAAGATTTTTATTAAATCTAAAATTCCATTTATTCGTTCGTTTTTCAATAAAGTTGGGTCTTTTAGATAAGTTTCAACATTATGCGTAGACTGTGTTAGATACTCATAACTAAAAATTTGATCACGCAAAATAGTAGCTTCCTCAAACTTTTCTTGTTTAGCAAGAATTTTCATTTCTTTTTCTAGTTCTTTGAAAAGCTTGGTACGATTTCCCCTTAAATATTCTTTTATATTTTTAATGTTTTTGCGATTAATCTGATTACCTTTAGTATTATCAGTACAAGGTGCTGGACACAACCCAATATGCCCATACAAACAAGGTTTTTCTAACTTTTTATACCTACTGAACTTTGAATTTGAACAATTTCTATAGGGAAACACTTTACGCAAGAATTTCAATATTGTAGTTATATTTTGCCCAGCTGGATATGGCCCAAAATATTCTGCATCTTTTTCTTTTGTAATCTTTCTAGATGTAATTATTCTATCTTTTTCAATTTTTATATACTTATAGAATTTATCGTCTTTCAGGTTTATATTATATGGCGGTTTATATAATTTGATTAAATCAGCCTCAAGAAGTAATGCTTCAATTTCATTTTCTACAACGATATAATATATTTCATTAATTTTACTTACCAATGCTCTAGTTTTTGGGTCAAGCGAAATAATTTTTTGAAAATGAAGTTCTTCCTGCTGAAGATGTGAGTTTTCTATGTTTGTATCGCGTGAAATTTGATGGGTATCTATTTTTTGTTCACCTAAATGGCTAGAATTTTTGCCGACAAAGTAATTACCTACCCTATTCTTTAAGTTTATTGCTTTGCCGACATAAATAATTTTCTTATTTTTATCAACAAACATATAAACCCCAGCTACCGTTGGTAATTCTTTATAAGTAGTAACTTTAGAAAACTTTGTGTTATTGATTGTATTGTTAGGAAGTTTGGTCACATTCACGGGTGAATTATAGCATGGTTAATTAACCTCTACTGTTTTGAGACTATTGCTTTTGTTATTGTTGCTTTTCACAAGTTAATTTTTTTGTTTCTCAATAATTTTTCGCAATTCTTCTGCAGTGTAAGATTTCCTGTCATTAAGTAATTGATTCACGGGTCCAGTAAATACGATTTTTCCACCTCTGTCACCACCGTCTGGACCTAAATCTATGATCCAATCGGCGTTTTTTATAACATCAAGGTTGTGTTCAATCACAACCACCGTATTTCCCCTTAATACTAATCGTTTTATAATTGCAATTAACCTTTCTAAATCAGCAAAGTGTAGACCAGTAGTTGGTTCATCTAATATGTAAAATGTATGCCCAGTTGCTTTTTTAGCAAGTTCTGAAGCTAATTTAACACGTTGGGCTTCGCCCCCACTTAATGTTGGCGCGGGTTGCCCTAGTTTAATATACCCCAACCCTACTTCTTGCAATGTTTCCAAACGCGATCTTATTTTGGGGTGATTTATGAAAAAGTTAAGAGCTTCATTCACAGTCATATCTAATATGTCAGAAATATTTTTACCTTTATATTCTACTTCTAATGTTTCACGATTGTACCTTTTGCCACCACAAACCTCACAATCTATATATACATCTGGCATAAATTGCATTTCAATCTTAATTTGCCCATCACCTTGGCAAGCTTCACATCTACCACCTTTTACATTAAATGAAAATCTACCCGGCTTGTAACCGCGAACTTTAGCTTCTTTTGTTTCAGAAAATAGAGTGCGAATTTCATCAAAAACTTTTGTATATGTTGCCGGGTTACTTCTTGGAGTTCTGCCAATTGGGGTTTGATCTATACTAATGATTTTATCTATTAATTCAGTACCAATAATGCCACCATTTTCAGCAGGTGATTCGTCATTTTTAAGGCCTTTTTCTTGTCGCAACATTCTTAGTAAGGTTTCATTTACTAGTGTAGATTTACCCGATCCAGAGACGCCTGTTACACATATAAATTTACCTAGGGGGAAATCAACCGTTATATTTTTTAAGTTATGCCCCTTACAATTAACGACTTTAATAGAATATTTAGGATTAATTTTTGTGTTAAGTGCTTTAGAATTATGTATTTCTAACTCTTCTGAAGTTAAATATTTTGTTATTTCTACACTTTTTCTACCTGATAAATATGCGCCCGTTATAGAATTTTTATCTTTCTTTATTTCATCTGGAGTGCCCATTGCTATTACTGTACCACCTTGTTGACCAGCACCGGGCCCAAAATCAATTATGTAATCAGATTCAAGCATAGTTTGTTCGTCATGTTCTACGACAATAACGGTATTTCCCAAGTCTCGTAAATCCTTTAAGGTTTTTATTAATTTAGCGTGATCTTTAGCATGCAAACCTATTGATGGTTCGTCTAAAACATACAAAACCCCAGATAATTTAGATCCGATCTGTGATGCTAAACGTATTCTTTGTGATTCCCCACCTGCTAATGTGTATGATGCTCTGCTAAGTGTTAGGTAATCTAGACCGACATCTAGTAAAAACTTTAACCTTGATTCTATCTCTTTAACAATTGGTTTAGCAATTTCTATTTCTCTGTGGTTTAAGCCTGCACCATCTAGTGATAGTATCCATTCATGCATTTCACCTATAGAAAGTTCTGATGCCTCGGCAATATTTAGGCCAGTTATTGTTATGCTCAAAGCGTTGTTATTCAAACGAGTTCCCCCGCATGCATGGCATGGCTCTTTTATCATAAATTTTTCTATCTCGTTTCTTACGTAATCCGATTTCGTTTCAACATATCGTCTTTCTAAATTATTTATTAAACCCTCAAACTTACCGTTATATGTATTGCCTTTATGTCTTATCTTAAAGTGTGTCTTTGGTGCGCCATATAATAAAATGTCTAAATGCTTTCTGGATAATTCTTTTATGGGAATTCTCAAGTTTATTTTATATTCAGTAGCAACTGCTTCAACTAAATTGCGTGTCCAGCTATTTCGTTCCATTTGCGAGCCCCATGGAATTAGTCCGCCCTCGTATACTGATAATTCTGGCGCTATTACTGTAGCCTCATTTATTTTTCTTTTCATTCCAAGGCCAAGACATTCTGGGCATGCTCCATGAGGAGAATTGAACGAAAAACTTCGTGGCTCAATTTCAGGAAGTGAGATATTACATTTAGCACAAGCAAACCTTTCGCTGTATAAATGATCCTTCATTTCTTTTGGTTTCTCTGAAAAATCAAAACTTTTATCTAAAACCTCGCTAGCAATTACATAACCATTACCAAGATGTAACGCTGATTCTACAGATTGTGATAATCTAGATACGAATTCTTTATCAACTTTTCTCTTTTGTGGCAATATAACTCTATCAACAACTACATCTATTGTATGTTTATTGGTTTTTATCAAATTAATTTCTTCATTCAAACCATAAATTGAACCATCAACTCTAACTCTAGTATACCCTTGTTGTTTTAGGTTCTTAAATAATTGTGAATACTCACCTTTTTTATCTTTAACTATTGGTGCAAGTATCAATAACCTTTTAGGTTTATTTATAGCAGAATCTAAGATGAAATTTACAATTTGGTCGATTGTCAAATGAGCTATTTCACTACCGCATTCAGGACAATGAGGATGACCAATTCGCGCAAAAAGTAATCTAAGATAATCATAAATTTCTGTTACAGTTCCTACAGTCGATCGTGGGTTATGCGAGACAGTTTTTTGATCTATTGCTATAGCAGGTGATAGGCCTTCAATAGATTCAACCTCAGGCTTTTTAAGAACTCCCAAAAACTGTCTCGCATAAGAAGACAAAGATTCAACGTATCGTCTTTGACCTTCTGCATATATAGTATCTAACGCTAAAGATGATTTTCCAGATCCTGATACACCGGTAAATACGATAATTTCATTTTTTGGGATTTTAATTGAGACATTTTTTAGATTATGCTCATTAGCGTTTTTGATTTTGATGTATTTATTTTTTTTCATGTGATAATACAAATTATGTTTTTGTAATAATACCTAAGTTTTATCGTATAACGTGGTTTGGCCACATGATATTTATGGTATTAAAGCAATTATTAACATAATGAAGCTCTTTTGTTTAAAGTCTGGAACTTCCTTATGACCTGCGTTGTACGAAATCCAACGATTGTTTATCCAGTACTACTTGAAGGATATTAACTTTTAACGACATAGTATCATCAAAATTAATTCGGGTAAAGTTCGTGTCAGCTAACGCTGATTTAAAAGAATATTATTGATCACTAAACGTTTCAGATTGCAATTCTTTATCCAAAGAATCAAAATCTATGCTATCTAAGGATTTTTTAATTCCACTTACATCATCACCAGATTCATCTAGTTTATTTATAATTTGATCTTTGTTTAAATCTGCAGGCAAATTATCTGAATTTTGATCATCAGTACCGTTAGTGTCGTCATCTTTATTCTTATCAGTATTAGAGCCGCTGTTAGTTTGCTTATCTGCCTTATCATCTTTTTGAATTTGTTGGTTATCTACATTTTGCTGATTAGCAGGCTCTTTTGAGGGGCTTAGTACAAAAATGTAATAAGCAGCACCACCAATTAATAATAAGAAAAAGCCCATGATTAATAGTGTAACAATAATTACATTAAACTTAGATTTTTTAGTTTCTGTGTTTGATGTTACTTCTACTACTGGTTCTTCCTCAGTAGATGATACTAAACCAGCGTTGTCTGTACTTTCCATATTTGCTTCAGAACTATCATTTGTTAGTTGATCTTGCATTTGGTTCACAGAATCTGTATACATTGCCTCAGTATTTTGCTGTTCTACAGGTTGTGACTCAGTATTGACTTGTTGTTCAAATGTTTCTTGGGGTTCATTTGCTACCTGATCTGTAACTTGTGATGTGTTATATTGTTGATTTTCAGCATTCTGTTGTGCTTGTGGTTGGTCTAATGATGATTCTGTAGGTGATGTTGGTTGTTGCATGTCAGGTTGTTGATTTAGTGTTTGTTCATCATTCTGTAATTCAGTTGGAGTCACTGATGCGCTAACAGCTTCGTCAACTTTTGTTTCCATATTTTCGCCACCAGACACGCTAAACGCATTAACTTCTGGAATTTCTGTATTCTCTTCATTAGAAATCACGTTTTTACTTGCTTCGGCGCTAGGTAGCACGTTTTCTTCAGGTTCATTTGTGGATGGTGCAATTCCAGCAACTGTATCGCTGGTTATATTTGAATCGTTATCGTTTGATGGTGGTACATTACCTTGTACTTGTTGTGGATCATTATTGTTAGCTGTGCCCACAGCATTATCTTGAGGGTCATTCGCAATTCCGCTAATAGAATTATTTGAGACACTTGAATCAGTTGGAACGTTTGAATCAGAAGGTTGATTCATTTGGTTTGACAGATTTTGATCATCGGGCATTTTAATTTATTGAAGCAATTAATTTAACTAATTCTGTTTTTATTACTTTTAGTTGAGTTTTTATGCTATTGGCGTCATCTTTTATTTCAGGGATTGTTGCCTTTATCTCGTCTAAACTCATTGTTTCTAGGTTTGAGTATTTAGTTTCAAATTCATCAATGCTTTCTGAGACTGCATCAACATCCTTTCTTATTTTTGTTAGTTGTGCCCGCTCTTCTTTCACATCAAATCCAGCATCTTCTTGTTCTGTTATTTTTTCATCTATTTTGTCTAATGCTGTATAGACAGTTTCTACCACTTTTTGGTATCTAGCGTCAGTAAGCACTGCGCGTCTTTTTATTCTTTCAAGAGCAAGTACCTGTCTTTTCTCTAATTCTTTGTTTACAATCTTTTGTAAATCTTCTGGGGAAGTTTCTTTCCACTTATTTTGCAATTCCTCAAATTTATTCAATCTCTCTTGTCTCAATTCCTTTAAATTTTTAGCAATATCGTTGTTCGTTTTTTGATTTTGAAGGTTTTTTAATTGCTTCAGTTGATCTAATTGTTTTACCTGATCAACTTGATTAATCTGTTCCTGAACCTGAGTTCCTGCTTTATTCATCTGACCCGTTGTATCTTTGGCTTCTTTTACAGCTTCTATCTGTGACTTAACTTGATTTGCAACATTTTGAGTTTCATGCGTGTTTTCTTTATTTTGCTCAGATTGAGCATTCGCGAATTTTGGAAATAAACCTGTTGCCATTACTAATAGAAAAACTATTAGTACAGATAACATTTTAAATGATTTGGTGGTTGAAAATTTTATATGATTTGTCATAGACATTAATACTATTTTACACTAATTTCACAATTATATACAATACCCAAATATATGTTATCAAAAATATGCACATCAAATATTGTACTATAATCTGGTGCTATTGATTTAAGTTTGTGAATATTGGGTTGGTCGTATTAGCCAATAGACGTGCCCTTTTTTAGTTCCCTGATTTTGTCCCTATATTCGGCAGCAATCTCAAATTCTAAAAGTTCTGCAGCTTTTTTCATTTTCTTTTCTAGTTCTTTTATCAAAGCTTTTTGTTTTTTGGAACTCATAGTTCTATATTCGTAATCTTTCACATTAAATTCAACCGTATCATCTTTCTTATCAATCTCTAAAATTCGCCCACGAATGGGCTTTGTAATACTTTGTGGTTTAATATTGTGCTTTTTATTATATTCAATTTGAACTTTTCGTCTTCGCTCAACCTCATCAATAGCTTTTTTCATTGACTTAGTAACCTTGTCAGCATACATTGCAACTTCGCCTTGAACATGTCGCGCTGCCCTACCCATTGTTTGAATTAAAGACGTTTCACTTCTCAAAAAGCCCTCTTTATCAGCGTCCAAAATTGCGACTAATGAAACTTCAGGTAAATCTAACCCTTCCCTAAGAAGATTTATACCAACTAAAACATCATATTCACCTTTTCTTAAATTATCTAAGATATCTGAACGTTCTAAAGTTTCAACATCGCTATGTAAATAAGCAACTTTGTATCCCTTATCACCTAAAAATTCAGATAAATCTTCAGCCATTCGTTTAGTTAATGTTGTAACTAGCACCCTTTCTTTTTTGCTAATGCGGTCAGAAATTCGTTTTTCTAAATCAGCAATTTGCCCTTTAGTTGGTAAAATAGTAATCTTTGGGTCAACAAGTCCTGTTGGTCTAACAATTAATTCTACAACTTGCTTACTACGATTTATTTCCCATTCAGCAGGTGTTGCAGAAGCATATGTTGTAATTCCCATTCTTCTTTCAAATTCATCAAACCTTAATGGTCGATTATCTAAAGCTGACGGTAATCTAAAACCATAATCAATAAGAGTTTGTTTGCGTGATTTATCACCATTATACATACCGCGAATTTGAGGTATGGTAATATGCGATTCGTCTATTATTAATAGATAATCGTCTCGATTTCCACCAAAAAGATAATCTAATAATGAATAAGGTGCTTCACCAGGTTTACGACCGTCAAAATATCTAGAATAATTCTCTATGCCTTTACAATATCCGATCTCTTGCATCATTTCTAAATCGTAGTTCGTTTTTTGCTCAAGTCTGTATGCTTCTAACTTTTTACCCTGAGAATTAAGCTCTTTTAGCCTTATTTGCAAATCATGTTGTATCTCTTTTATAGCCTTTTCATAAGTATCTTCTGGAGCTATATAATGTTTTGCTGGGTAAATTTTTATTTCGTCAGAAAATTTGCTTGTAGTTTTCGAAAAATCTTCTTGTGCTTTGGTTAATTTATTGGGGGAATTCACAGCTTGATCTTCATTCGTCAGTTGATTTATTAATTCATTTGTTAAAGTTTCGCCAGACACAGGATCAAAATATGAAAGTGTATCAATTCTGTCGCCCAGAAACTCTACCTTTACCGCAAAATGTTCATACGCAGGAAATATGTCAACAATATTACCGTGAACTCTATAGGTTCCACGTTTAAAATCATAATCATTTCTTTCATAATATAGTGAGTGCAGCCTTTTAAAAAGACCATTCATACGCAGTCGTATACCTAGTTTTAGTCGAATCACAGAATTTTTATAGACATCTGGTGAACCGATATTGTAAATGCTCGATACAGATGCAACAACAATTACATCTTTTCTATTTATAAGCGATGTAGTTGTAGAAAGTCGCAATTTATCAATTTCTTCATTAATATCGGCGTCTTTTTCAATATATGTGTCTGTTGCGGGCAAATAACTTTCAGGTTGATAATAATCATAGTAACTTACAAAATATTCCACAGCATTTTCAGGAAAAAATTCTCTAAATTCTTGAAATAATTGCCCGGCCAAAGTTTTATTATGTGAAATAATGAGAGTTGGTTTTTGAATTTGTTCAATGACATTGGCCATGACAAAAGTCTTACCTGAGCCTGTAACACCAAGTAGGGTTTGATCATAAAAACCTTTTTGAATTCCACTAATTAAATTTTTAATAGCCTTAGGTTGATCACCTGCTGGCTTATATGAAGATTTTAATTTAAACATAGTAATTATAATTCAAGACTAGTCGTATAAGTTCAACATTATACTAATTAAAATGGTTAAGTTTACGTAATTTTACCTATAGTTTGACCTTCAAAATGCATTATACACCATTAGTTTTTGTTACAATAAGTATGTTTGATGTTTTGGGAATGTTTTGGGTGTTGACGGCTTCGGGTATTATTCGTAGATTAGAGATAATAGTAAATACCGACAGCCTACACGCAGTCGCCGTTTTGTATTTAACTCGCTAAAGCGAGTTCGGATACACCGAAACAACTTCTTCTGATTGTTTACACAATCAGCAGTTACGAAAAGTAAAATAGTTAAGCAATATTTAGTAGAAGCGGAAAACATGTTATCACATATTTTTTCGCCAAGATAATCTACTAGATAAAGCAAACCTTCTATCATGCCTGTATATTTATACCCACGACAACAAGAAATTTACGACTTTTTAAAACAATACATACAAAAAACGGGAACTGCCCCTACTCTAAAACAAATAGCAGAAGCAATGAATCTAAAATCATTAGCAACAGTATCTGAGCATTTAGATGCATTAGAAAACAAAGGTTTAATTGAAAGAATGTTCGGTGAAGCAAGAGGAATTCGAATACTAGAAGGTACTGATGCAATATACGACCCTATTGAAGCAATTCAGGTGCCTGTTGTAGGCTATATAGCAGCTGGTGAACCAATCAAGGCAATTGAAGATACTACGATGACTGCTACAATACCAGCCGATATGGTTAGCAGAACAAAGCGAACATTTATACTACAGGTGGTAGGAGACTCAATGATTGATGCTCACATATGTGACGGTGATCAAGTTATATGTGAACAGGTAAATGTAGCAAACAATGGCGAAATTGTGGTAGCAGTTATCGATAAAGAATTTGCGACATTAAAGAGATTCTACAAAGAAAAAGACAGAATAAGATTACAGCCAGAAAATTCAAAAATGGACCCAATCTATGCAACAAATGTAGAAATAAAGGGTAAAGTTATTGGGGTTATTAGAAAGTACTAAGATTATATTGAAAGAATATCTCTTAGTATGTAATTTAAATTATGTCTCATAGTTACTAGTTTTGTTAGATTACCTTGAGTCTTTTGTAAGTTGTATGGAAATAAGAAAGCATTTCTACCCGAATCGTATACCATAGTAGGGGACATTGATTGTACTGGTCTATAAAAATTCATGGTGTATATTGCATTTCCATCTTTTTGTAGTACATCTAAAGATAACCTGAGAAGTTCTAGCATTGCATATTGGTCTTCTGTAAGATAATTAGAAAACCAGGGTGTAAAGAATTCTGTAACCAACGTATCACCGGTATCCACAACAATTCGTTTGTGTTTTGAGTCAGAGGTTTTAGATGAATTGGCTTCTAACAATCCATCATGGTTTATCATAGCATTATTTACATTCGGTAAAACCATTTCTATATATTTCACGATTGTTTTGACCATGTCAGTAGGAACTTGAATCTCATATTTTGTGACAATTCTTTGTTCCATAGCTAATAATGACGTAGTATTGTTTAGTTCTATCCATAAACCACTATTTTTGTATGAGAAGCTAACTTCATTTATAATCTGTATTTTTTCAGTTCCTTCTAAAGACTTAGATCGTGCGAAATTAATTAGTATTTTCCCAACTTCATCTATGTCAGGATAGACAACCTTATGTGAATCCGGTGGAGATGCTGGGGAATATTCTTCATGGTTGCTATCAATTTGTTGGATATCAGAATTACCCCCTTCAGTATCAGGCTGGTTATCAGTAAAGTCTACATATGGTTCTTCTAATACGATTATATCTTCTGGGTCTATTGCTATATGTATATTATTTGCGCTAGGGTTAGGATATGCTATTTGAAGTATGTGCTCATGAATTTTATTAAAAGTATGTGAAATCCTTCTTAATTCTAATTCTGGTGTATTCTGTATAGTTGGCAAATCTTTTTTATCAATAATAGACACAATTTCCCACTTATTATTTGGTATTTCACTCATATATTGTAGAATAAATTAAATGAACTTAAACTTCACAAAAGATCAAAAAATAGCTTTAGAAAAACTAATTTCTTGGTACAAAAATGATTTTAACAATTATATAACACTTGGTGGTTATGCGGGAACAGGCAAAACAACATTAATAACTTATTATCGCAACATGTTGCACAAAGAAAATCCAGAGTTAAAAGTAGCATTTTGTAGCTATACAGGCAAAGCAGTACGAGTTTTGAAGAAAAAGATAGAAGAAACTAAGGCAATATATTCAGACGACACCGTTTCAACTATTCACTCTTTAATATATTCGCCAATTGAAAATGAGAGACAGATAATTATTGGGTGGAAATTAAAAGACAAATCTAAAGTAAATGTAGATTTGATAATAATTGATGAATCCTCTATGATTGATCAAGAAATATGGCGAGATTTAGTGTCATTTAAAATTCCAATAATTGCGGTTGGTGATCATGGTCAATTACCACCAATAAAGGGTAAATTCAATCTTATTCAAAAGCCTATGATTTCCTTAACTAAAATTCATAGACAAGCAGAAAATAACCCGATTATAAAGGTTTCAATTTACGCTAGAAAAGACGGTAGAATTCCCATAAAAAAATATTCAAATACAGTCATAAAATATTCGAAAAGTGATATGGAAGCTCAAGATATGTTTGATGAAATTGCAAGAAGTTTTAACAATGATATATTAATTTTGTGTGGGTACAATAATACGAGGGTTAGACTTAATAAGTTTATTAGGAATTCACTAGAAATATACTCACCTACCCCAACATTTGGTGACAGAGTAATTTGCTTGAGAAACAATCATGAAAAACAAATTTACAATGGAATGTTCGGTACAATTCAATCAATAAAAAGTGAAGACCAAAAAAGATATTACGCAGAAATAAACATGGAAGATGGCCAATTGTATATTGGTAAAATATTAAAAGAACAATTTAACAACAAAGAGTCATTAAATTTTACTAATAAGCGTCGCCTAACTTTAGATACAGATTTATTTGATTTCGGTTATGCGATAACTGTTCACAAAGCCCAAGGTAGCGAATCAAATCGGGTAGTGGTTTTAGAAGAAAGATTTAAGCAAATGAACGATGAACAATATAAAAGATGGTTATATACGGCAGTTACACGAGCACAGAAAGAATTGTATGTTGTAGGGGATTAACCTATATCAACTTTTTAACAAAAAGCAGGATGAAAGTCAGGTGTAAACGCACTTATTCTTGATTTAATCAACAGATCGGTTTAGTATGGGGAGCGTTCATTTTTTGGCGCTTAGGAGTTTAGAAAACGTTGGAATAACAACATTCTTATTTTTAGCTTTTTGAATCGAACTTTTCCCGTTTAAATGTTTAAATTTTCGCTTACAATCGGTGAAA